>DASYCF010001096.1:0-6402 GCA_036500365.1 Byssovorax sp. | reverse complement strand
GCTTCGCCTGGCTCGCGGCGCGCAAGGTCGACCCCGGGCTCGCCGAGGCGCTCGGTCCCGCGCGCGTGCGCGTCACGGCGCGCGAGATGGCGGCCGAGGGCTTTCGCGCCCGGCTCCTCGACACGCTCCTCGACGCGGGCGCGCGGCCCATCGTGTTCAAGGGCCTCGGCGTCGCGCACCTCGTCTATCCGTCGCCGGAGCTCCGCCCGCTCGGCGACGTGGATCTCTTGTTCGAGCCGGGCGACGCGGCGCGCGCAGCTGACGCGCTCGAGCGCGCGGGGTTCGTGACGCACCCGGATCCCGTCGTGCGCGAGTATTTCTGGCAGCACGGATACAACGTCCCGCTCGCGCACCCGCTGCACGGGCTGGTCGAGGTGCACCACGCGATCTACCCCGACTGCCCCGACGCGTTCCTCGCCGAGGCGTTCGAGCGCCTCAGCCCCGCGCGCGTGCTCGGCCGCGAGGTGCGCGCCCTCGCCGACGTCGACCTCTTCATCACGCTCGCCGTCCACTACGTGTCGAGCGTGCCCGGGAGCCACTGGGTCTGGCTGCTCGACCTCTGGCTCCTCGCGCGCCGGTTCGACGTGCAGGCGTGGTGCGAGCTCGAGCGAACGGCCGCGCGCCACGGGCTCTCGTGCTTCGCCGCAGCCGCGGTCGCGTCGTTCGAGCCGGCGTTCGGCGTGAGGGTCGCGCCCGCGGACGACGTCGATCATCCCGCGAACCGCCTCGTCGCGGGCCTGCACCGGCTCGAGGCGGTGGCGCTCGCGCGGTTCGTCTCGCGCCTCGAGCGCGGATCGACGTCGGGCGACGTGCTGCGGGTCGCGCACCGCCTCGACGGCCACCCGGGACGGCGTCGGCGCGGCGGCGCGCTCGCGGCGATCTGGTCGCACCCGGGCGCCGTCTGCTACGAGCTCGGCGTCCCGTTCGACCCGCGCGCCTTCTGGCGCCTCCGTCTGCGTCACGTCGCGCGGCGTGTCACGCGCGCCCTCGGCGCGGTGATCCGCTGAGGCGAGCGCGGGCGGCTCGTCAGGGGATGACCTCGGCGGGGGCGCCTTCGGTGAGCTCGGCGCTCGGCAGCTTCACGATGCGCTCGGTGCCGTCGAGGCCGCTCGCGATCTCGATGGCCGCGCCGGTGTCGCGCTCGACGTGCACGGGGACGAAATGGACGCGGCCCTCCTTCGTGATCGTCGCGACGCGGACGCCGCGCGCGTCGGTGATGAGCGCCGTGGACGGGATGTCGTAGATGGTCCGCGGCGTGTCGAGGTCGATGTCGACGGTCGCGTACATGCCGGTGAGGATCTCGTTCTTCGGGTTCGCGACGCGCACCTCGGTCGTCAGCGTGCGCGTCGTCGCGTCGAGCGCGCCGCTCGTCCGCGCCACCTTGCCCTCGAACGGGTGTCCGGCGAACTCCTTGACGTGCACCTTCGCCGTCGCACCGATCTGCACGTCCTTCGCGAGGTCCTGCGGCACCTGGATGATCACGCGCACGGGATCCGTCGCGGAGACCTTGAAGAGCGGCGTGGTCGTGCCCTCCGTGACGAGCGCGCCGCGGTCGATGTTGCGCAGCGTGATCGTGCCGGCGAACGGGGCGACGACCTTGGCGAACGATTTGAGCTCGATGAGGCGCTGGATGTTCGCGCGCATGGCCGCGACGTTCGCGAGCGCGACCGTGATGGCGGCCGCGTCGACGTCGGCCTGCGCCTTCTGCTTCTCGAGATCCTGCGTCGAGGCGATGCCCGCGGGGACGAGCTGCTCGTAGCGCTCGAGGTTCTTCTTCGAGAAGACCGCGTTCGCCTTGGCCTGCGTGAGGCCGGCGTCCGCCTGCGCCAGCTGGGCGCGCGCCTGCGCGAGCTGCTGGTCGAGCTCGGGCGTCTCGATGTCGGCGAGGACGTCGCCCTCGGCCACGTGGTCGCCGATGTCGACGTTCCACGCGCGGACGTACCCGCTCGCGCGCGGGTACACGATGGTCTCCTCGAGCGGCAGCGCGCTGCCCGGGAGCGAGATCGAGCGGCTGGTCGAGGCCACCTTCGGCGTCACGATCTGCACGCGCGGCGTCGGCGTCTCGGCGGCCTTCACGCCAGCCTCGAGCTCGTGGCGCGCGGTGATCCGCGGCACGATCCCGACGACGAACGCCGTCGCGAGCACCGCCGCGACGCCGAGCGTCACGAGCACGACGCGGCCGCGCGTCGCGTGGGCCGGCTCCGGCAAGGCGAAGCCGAGCTCCGCGCCGGGCGCCGCGCGCGCGTGCGTGTCCTCGGCGGGCGCGCCCTGCTCGGCCGGCGCGGGGCCGTGGTGCGAGTCGTTCATAGATCCGCCGTCTCCGGGTCGTGCGGCTTCGTCTTGCCGCGCAGGAGCGAGTACATGATGGGCACGAAGAAGAGCGTCGTCAGCGTCGCGAGGCTCAGGCCGCCGATGACGGCGCGCCCGAGCGGGGCGTTCTGCTCGCCGCCCTCGCCGAGGCCGAGCGACATCGGCAGCATGCCGATGATCATCGCGAGCGCGGTCATCAGCACCGGCCGGAGGCGCGTCATGCCGGCGGCGAGCGCCGCCTTGATCGCGTCGAAGCCGTGCTCGCGCTGCTCGTTCGCGAACGTCACGACCAGGATGCTGTTCGCGGTCGCCACGCCGACGCACATGATCGATCCCATCAGCGCGGGCACGCTGAGCGTCGTGTGCGAGAGGAAGAGCATCCACGCGATCCCGGCGAGGGCGCCCGGGAGCGCCATGAGGATGATGAACGGATCGAGCCAGCTCTGGAAGTTCACGACCATGAGCAGGTAGACGAGCAGGACCGCGAAGATCACGCCGTACGCGAGGCCGCGGAACGAGGCGTTCATGCTCTCGACCTGGCCCTTGATGCGCATCACGGCGCCGCGCGGCGCGTGCGGCTTCGCCGCGGCGACGATCTTCTCGACGGCGTTCGACACGGAGCCGAGGTCCGAGTCCGCGACGTTCGCCTGCACGTCGTACGTGCGCGAGGCGTTGAAGTGGGTGATGTTCACCGGCTGCGTCGCGCGCGAGATCGTCGCCACGTTCGAGAGCAGCTGCGGCGGCCGCGTGTTGCTCTCGAGCGAGATGGGCGTCGCGCCGAGCGCGCCGATCGACGAGTTCTCGTACTGCGGCACCTGCACGGCGACGAGGTACTGCACGCTGCGCTTCGTATCGAGCCAGTAGGCGGGCTGCACCTGCGAGCTCGACGAGAGCGAGACGAGCACGTCGCTCGCCACGTCCTTCTGTTGCAGACCGACGCGCTCGGCGAGCGTGCGATCGACGTCGATGCGCAGGCCCGGCTGGCTGACGACCTGCGCGATGTGGACGTCGGCCGCGCCCGGGACCGCGCGGATCTTCGCGGCGATCTCCTTGGCGAGGCCGTACGCGTGCTCGTCGTCGCCGGGGACGCCGACGATCTGCACGTCGAGCGGCGCCGGGAGGCCGAAGTTCAGCACCTGCGTCGAGATGTCCGGCGCGAGGAAGAAGAACGTCGTGTCGGGGAAGCGCTCGGCGAGCGTCTTGCGCAGCGCGCGCACGTAGTCGGGCGTCGGCGCGTGGTGCTCCTTCAGCGCGAGGAAGATCTGGCCGTCGGCCGGCGAGATGAGCGCGCCCTCGCTGAGCGACAGGTTCAGGCCGCTGTACGGCGTGCCGATGATGTCGAGCATCGTGTCGATTTCGCGCGGGGGGATGACGTCGCGGATCGTGTGCTCGACGGCGGCCATGCGCTTCTCGCTCTCCTCGATGCGCGTGCCCGGCGGTCCGCGCACGTGGAGCTTCACGAGGCCGGCGTCGACGCTCGGGAAGAAGTCGCGCCCGACGAGCGGGAAGAGCCCGAGCGAGAGCACGACGAAGCACGCGAACATGGCCACGGACACGCCGCGGTGCACGAGCGCGAGCGCGAGCACGCGCCCGTACGCGTCGCGCAGGCGCTCGAAGCCGCGCTCGAACCGCCCGAAGAACCGCTCGAAGAAGCCCTTCGGCGGCTGGTCGTGCATCACGGCGTGCTTCGCGGCCTCGCTCGAGAGGAGGTAGCGCACGAGCGTCGGCACGAGCGTGCGCGAGAGCACGTACGACATGAGCATCGCGAACACGACGCTCATCGCGAGCGGGATGAAGAGCGACCGCGCCGCGCCCGAGATGAGCACGACGGGCACGAAGACGATGCAGATGCACAGCGTCGAGACGAACGCGGGGACCGCGATCTCCTGCGCGCCGTCGAGGATCGCGCGCACGATCGGCTTCTTCTGCGCGAGGTTCCGGTGGATGTTCTCGATCTCCACCGTCGCGTCGTCGACGAGGATGCCGACAGCGAGGCTCATGCCGCCGAGGGTCATGACGTTGAGCGTCTGACCGAGCGCGTAGAGCGCCATGATCGAGACGAGGATCGACAGCGGGATCGAGACGATGACGACGATCGTCGCGCGCCAGCTCCCGAGGAAGAGCACGATCATCAACGCCGTCAGGCCAGCGGCGATGCACGCCTCCTTGACGACGCCATCGACCGCCGCGCGCACGAAGAGCGACTGGTCGAACAGCATCGAGACCTTGAGCTCCTTCGGGAGCTTGGCCGCGATGAGCGGCAGCATCTCGCGCACGTGCGACGCGACGTCGAGCGTGCTCACGTTGCCGTTCTTCAGCACGCTCATGAGCACGGAGCGGCCGCCCTCGACGTGCACCATGTTCGTCTGGGGCGACGCGCCGTCGCGCACGTTGGCGACGTCGCGCACGTAGACGGTCGTGCCGTTGACCGTCTTCACGGGCAGGTTCCCGAGGTCGACGATCGCCTCGGGGCTCGAGTTCATCGCGACGGGGTACTCGTTCTCGCCCATCTTCGCCGTGCCCGTCGGGAGGATGACGTCCTGCGCGGCGATCGCGTTCATGACGTCGCGCGGCGAGATGCCCCACGAGAAGAGGCGCTCGGGCTGGATGTCGACCATGATCTCGCGTTGCTTGCCGCCGTACGGCCACGGCAGCTGCGCGCCCGGCACGGTCGCCAGGTCGGAGCGGATGACGTTCGTCCCGTAGTCGAAGAGCTGCTGCTCGGTGAGCGAGTCGCTCTGCAGCGCGAGCTGCAGGATGGGCACGTTCGACGCGCTGTAGCGGATGATGAACGGCGGCGTCGTCCCCGGCGGCATCTGCCTGAGCACCGTCTGCGAGATCGCCGTCACCTGCGCGGTCGCCGCGTCGACGTGCGCGCCCGGCTGGAAGAAGATCTTGATGACCGAGATGCCCGTGAGCGACTGGCTCTCGACGTGCTCGATGTCGTTGACGGTCGTCGTGAGCGCGCGCTCGTAGTTCGTGACGATCCGCTTCTCCATCTCCTCGGGCGAGAGCCCCGTGTAGTTCCACACGACGGAGATGACCGGGATGTCGATGTCCGGGAAGATGTCCGTCGGCATGCGCAAGATCGTCGCGATCCCGAGGATCACGATGAGCATCGACATGACGATGAACGTGTAGGGTCGCTTGAGCGCGACGCGGACGAGCCACATGGTGAGGCGCCAGGGTGGGGGCCGGCGCTCTATGCGTCCAGTGAGTTGTTTTGCATGGTCCGATACCTGTAGAGTATCGAATCATGGAGCTCCGGCACCTGCGCTACTTCATCGCCGTCGCCGAGGAGCGGCATTTCGGGCGCGCCGCGCGGGCGCTGCACATCGCGCAGCCGCCGCTCAGCCGTCAAATTCAGGCGCTCGAGGCCGAGATCGGCTTCGCGCTGTTCGACCGCTCGCGGCGGAAGGTCGAGCTCACCCCCGGCGGCGGGGCGCTGCTAGAGCACGCGCGCCGCGTCCTCCAGGCCCTCGATTTCGGCGTCCGGGAGGCGCGCCGCGCCGCCAACGGCGAGACCGGGCACATCGCGATCGGGTACCCCTCTTCGGTGGCCTTCAGCGGCCTCCCCGAGCTGATCCTCGCGTTCCGCGCGCGCTCACCCGGCGTCGAGGTCGCGCTCCGTGAGCTCTCCCCGAAGGAGCAGATCGACGCGTTGAAGGGCGGCGTGATCGACGTCGGCTTCCTCCGCGGCCCCGTCGACGAGCCCGAGGTCGCGTCGCGGGTCGTGCGCCGCGAGCCGCTCTTCGCCGCGCTCCCCGCGCAGCATCGCCTCGCTGGGCGGTCGCGCGTCGCGCTGGCGGAGCTCGCGCGCGAGCCGTTCGTCTCTTTCCCGCGCTCGCGCGGCCCTGCGTTCTACGACTCGCTCATGCGCCTCTGTCACGCCGCCGGGTTCGCGCCGCACGTCGTGCAAGAGGCGCCGCAGCTCGACCTCGTGAGCCTCGTCGCGGCGGGCTTCGGCGTGGCCCTCATGCCGGGCTCCGTGCGCAACCAGCGGCGGCCCGGCGTCGTCTTCCTGCCGGTCGAGGGCGCCCCCGTCACCGAGCTCTGCGTCGCGTGGCGGGAGGTCGACGGCTCGCCCGTCGT
>DASYCF010001095.1:0-2293 GCA_036500365.1 Byssovorax sp. | reverse complement strand
CGCCTCCGCCGCGCCCCGCGAAGGAGCCGTCGGTCGCGCCGCCGCCGCCGCCGAGCGCGCTGCCGCCAGCGAGCGCGATGCCGCTGAGCGGCGCGCCCGACTCGCTCTCGTCGACGGAGCCGAAGCCGCTCGCGGTGCCCTTCGAGGCGTTCTCGAAGCTCGACATCCGCGTCGGCGTCATCGTCGCGGCCGCGCGCGTGCCACGGAAGGACAAGCTCCTCGATCTCTCGATCGACGTGGGCGAGGCGGAGCCGCGGCGCGTCGTGTCGGGGCTCGCGTTGAGCTTCGCGCCCGAGTCGCTCGTCGGCCGGCGCGTGCTCGTGCTCTGCAACCTCGAGGCGCGCGCGTTCTCGAAGGACCTCGTCTCGCGCGGGATGCTGCTCGCCGCCGGCCCGAGCGACGCGCTGTCGCTCGCGACGGTGACGGGCGAGCCCGCGCCGGGGACGCCGATCAAGTGAGCCTCAAAGGCGCCGCGCGCTTCCCCGCCCGCACCGTGGGCTTCGTCGGCTTGACGATGAGCTACCTCGTCGCGATGGAGACCGAGCGCGGACTGGCCTCGGTCGATCGCAAGGACGTCGTGCTCTACGACTGGATGGAGCGCTACGGCCGCTGGCTCCTCAAGCTCTACGGCGTGAAGGCGATCGCGCGCGGACCGCACGTCGAGTCGGGCCGCTACCCGGGCACCGACGCGCGCGGCGTCGGCCGCATCTTCGTGATGAACCACCGCTCGCTGCTCGACGTCTTCCTCACGCTCGCGTTCGTCGAGGCGACGATCGTGAGCCGCGCCGACCTCGCCGACTGGCCCGTCATCGGCCTCGCCGCGCGCCGCGTGAAGACGCTGTTCGTCGATCGCGCCGACAAGAAGAGCGGCGCCGCGGTCGTGCAGGCGATGGTAGGAGGCCTCACCAGCGGCCGCGCCGTGATGGTCTACGCCGAGGGCACGACCTACGAAGGCGACGAGGTGCGCCCCTTCCGACCCGGCGCGTTCGTCGCTGCAGAGCGCGCCGGCGCCGAGATCGTCCCCGTGGGCCTCGCGTACGCGGGCACCGACGTCGCGTTCCTCGACGAGACGTTCCCCGAGCACCTGAAGCGCGTCGCGTCGCTCCCCGAGATCCGCGCGGCCCTCGTGTTCGGCGAGCCAATCCCGGCCCCGATCACGACCCCCGACGACGCGCGCGCCGAGGCGCACGCCCGCGTGCAGGCGCTCGTTCACGAAGCTCGCAAGCTCTTGTGAGGCGAGGCCGCTGCCGTCCCTCGCGATCTCGATGGCCGCGCCGGGTCAGCGCTCTTCGAGGAGGACTTCGAACTCCTCGCGCTCGGGCTCGTAGCGGAAGACCTCGCCCGTCGCGATCTTGAAGACCCAGCCGCTGAGGCGGAGCTTGCCGGCCTCGAGGCGGTCGGCGACGAAGGGGAAGTGGCGCAGGTTGTCGAGCTGGAAGAGGACGTTCTCCTCGACGGACGCGGTGAGCCGCGCCTCGCCGACGAGGTGCGCGTAGCGCGTGTCGATGATCTCGCGGATGCTCTTCGTCTGGTCGAGCCACATGCGCACGTGATCGAGCTTGGCGAGGCGCTCGGGCTCGAGGATGGCCTGCATCGCGCCGCAGCCCGTGTGGCCGCAGATGATGACGTCGCCCACCTCGAGGAACTCGACCGCGTACTGGATGGCGGCGACGACGCCGCCCGCTTGCGTGGAGCCCCAGCGCGGCACGACGTTGCCGATGTTGCGGATGATGAACATCTCGCCTGGCGCCGCGCTCGTGATGTACTCGGGCACCACGCGCGAATCGCTGCACGTGATGAAGAGCGTCTCCGGCTTCTGCCCGCACGTCGCGAGCTGCTCGAACAGCTCCTTGTTGCGGGCGAAATAGTTCGATTGAAAGCGGTGGATCCCGCGGACCAGCTTCTGCATCGCGGATGAGGCCTAGCACGCGCGATTCGACGGCGAAACGTCGCGATCGAGGGGACCGGCCGAGACGGACCGCGACCCCTCGGGTGCTCGAGCGCGTGTGCGGCGAACGACGCCCTCGGTGAACCGCGCGAGCGCGCGCTCGAAGATCCGGGCGCGCCCTGGTTCATCGTCACGACTGCGGCGTGATCGAGTCGCCGAGCGAGCCCTGGACGATCGCGTCGAGGTCGAGCCAGATGGAGGTCTTCGCGCTCTCGCCCGCCGCGTCCTCGACCGTGAACTCGAGGTTGCCGTCGCCGGCGATCGCCGCCGCCGCGAGGTCGTCGGCGAGGAGGAACACGGTGGTCCCCTGGTTCACGCCGCGCGTGAAGCCCGTGTACACCGTCT
>DASYCF010001094.1:0-4345 GCA_036500365.1 Byssovorax sp. | reverse complement strand
AGGTCGGCGTGCGTGAGCAGCACCTGCGCGACCTTGATCCCGAGCTTGCCGAACGCGTCCTCGTAGCGCTGCATGAGCACGCTCTGGCCGGCCGCGGCGGAGGCCTGGAGCCACGCCATGTCCTTCGGGCGAGCCTTGAGGCCGAGCTTCTCGACGCCGAGGGCGATGGCGCCGCTCGACACGATGACGACGCTGCGCTCCTTGTCACGCGCGCGCGCGACGTCGGCCGCGAGGCGATCCCACGCGTCGCCCGAGAGGCTCTTCGACCCGATCTTGACGACGACGCGGCGCGCGCGGCCGAGCTCGAGCCGCGCCTCGACGGCCGAGAGATCGACCGTGTACTTCGTCGCTTCAGGCACGCCCGAGCCCGGGCGTCTCGGCGATGATCTCGTCGAACGCGGCCTCGAGCCGGCGCTCGATCCAGCTCGGCAACGTCGCGCTCGTGAGGAGCGCCGCGTCGATCCAGCGCGTCGACTCGGTGCGCTGATCGTCGGGGAGCTTCGCGAGCGTCGTGAGCTGCGGCCGGAGCTGAGGCGACGCGGCGCGCACGATCGCCTTGTCGATCGCGAGCCGGACCGCGCGCGCCTCCTCGGCGTCGACGCGGACGCTGCCGGGCGGACGCATCCGCGCGAGGTAGCGCTCGAGGAGCAGGCCGAGCGCGAACACCTCGGCGCCGTTGGCCACGTACGAGAAGACGCCGATGGGCGCGATGAAGCGCTTCACGAGCTGGCGCGCGACCGTCTCGGCGGCGCGGATGAGCATCTGGCGTTGGTTCGTCGACGCGGACGCGAGCGCCTCGCGCGCGTCCTCCGTGAACGAGAGGCCGTGGCGCGCGCCGACGTCGTGCACGATCGCGCCGCGCACGCGCCGGATGAGGCGGTCGGGCAAGAACGGGATGGGCAGCGCCGCCGCGGCGACGGCGTACGCGGTCATGACGGCGAGCTTGCCGGTCGGCGGGGCAGACGCGCTCGCCTCGACGGGATCGGCCGCGGTCGCGCTCGCGGGGGGGTCGGACGCCATGAGCGAGACCTTACAACGCCAGCCCGGGCCGCCGAAAAGTTTCCCGGGATCGCTGCGGCTGGTAGGTGCGAGGCCCATGCCGCCGTCCCTTCGATCCACGCCCGGTGACGCGCTCTCGCGCTCGCCCAAGAGGTTCGAGCCGCTCCGGCAAGGGCACCGCTACGACGCGTCGGCCGCGCGCCGGCCGATCCTGCTCTTCGAAGACGTCTTCAAGAGCTACCGCGCCGACCAGCCCGTGCTCCGCGGCCTCAACCTCGTCATCGAGCGCGGCGAGTTCGTGTTCATCACGGGGCCGAGCGGCGCGGGCAAGAGCACGCTGCTCCGGCTCGTGCACCGCACCGAGCGCGTCGACGACGGGCGCATCCTGTTCCTCGGCCGCGACGTCGCGCGCCTCGCCGACAAGAGCGTGCCCGCGCTGCGGCGCAACATCGGCTGCGTGTTCCAGGACTTCAAGCTCGTGCCCGGCTGGAGCGTGTTCGACAACGTCGCGGTCGCGCTCGAGGTGCTCGGCCTCCCGGGCCGGCTCGTGCGCACGCGCGTCGGCGAGGCGCTCGAGCGCGTCGGCCTCGCGGGGCGCGGCCCCGATCCCGCGCGCGTGCTGTCCGGCGGCGAGCAGCAGCGCATCGCGATCGCGCGCGCCATCGTCGGCGAGCCCGCGCTCCTCCTCGCCGACGAGCCGACGGGCAACCTCGATCCGCAGCTCGCGATCGACATCCTCGGGCTCTTCGAAGAGATCCACGAGTCGGGCACGACGGTGCTCTTCGCGACGCACGATCGCTCGCTCCTCGACGTGCGGCCGCGCCGCATCATCGTCCTCGACGACGGCAAGGCGACCGACGTGCCGAACGGCCTCGGCGCGCCCGACGAGCTCGATCACGACATGGACACGGACATCGACAGCGGCGTACGCGCGTCGGCGTGAGGCGTGATGGAAACGATTGAACAGGGCGATCGGCGCAGCGTGCGCACGTGGCGCGCGGGGCGCTCCGACACGAAGCTCCACCTCCAGGCCGTGCTCTCGCTCGCGGTCGCGTTCGTGTGCCTCGCCGCGTCCGCGCTCGTCGTCACGAACCTGTCGGCCGTGTGCGATCGGTGGTCGCGCGCCGGCCGCGCCACGGTCTACCTGAAGGACGGCGCGACCGACGCCGACGTCGCCACGCTCACGGCCGCGCTCGAGTCGACGCACGGCGTGAAGCGCGTGCGCCTCGTGACCGCGGTCGAGGCGCGCCGCGAGGTGGTCACGGACGAGGCCGACAAGCTCCTCGCGTCGCTCCCTGCGAGCGCGTTCCCGACGTCGCTCGAGGTCGGCTTCACGGAGGACATGACCGACGACGCCCTCGCGCAGGTCGCGCTCAAGCTGCGCGCGCTGCCCGCCGTCGACACCGTCGAGACCTATCAGCGCTGGACCGAGCGGCTGACGGCGCTGCTCAGCGGCGGCGTGACGGCCGCGATGTGCCTCGGGCTCGTCGTGCTCTGCGCGGTCATCTCCGTCGTCAGCTCGACGATGCGCCACCTCTTGAACCGCCGCCGCATCGAGGTCGAGGTGCTCAAGCTCGTCGGCGCGAGCGACGCCTTCGTGCGCCGGCCGTTCGTGATCGAGGGCGCGACGCAGGGCGCGCTCGGCGCGGGCACGGCGATCCTCATCCTCGGCGGCCTCTTCCTCATCGTGCGCGGCCGCTTCGATCAAGAGCTCGCGGGCATGTTCGGCGTCGCGCCGACGTTCCTTCCGTGGCACGTCGCCGCGGCGATGGTCGCGCTCGGCGGCGCGCTCGGCGCGGCCACGGCGCTCGTCTCGCTCCGCAAGATGGTGCGCGTGTGATCGCGACCCGCGGCGGCGGCGTCTCCAGGATCGCGCGGGGCCGCGCGGCCGTCGTCCTCGCGATCGCCTCGTTCGCGACGTGCGCCGTCCCCGCGCTCGCGCAGCAGTTCGGCGCGCCGCCGCCCGCGGCGAACCCGCCGCCTTCGGCCGCGCTCGGCAACGACCTCGATCGGCTCACGCGCGACCTCGGCCAGGAGGAGGCCGCGCTCGCCGCGGAGGTCGCCGGCATCGGGCCGAAGCTCGAGCTCGTTCGGCATCGCATGGTCGCGCGGTCGCGCGCGTACTACCGCGAGGTGCGCGCGGGGCTCTTGCCCGCCGGCGCCGGCTTCGACGCGCTCGTCGATCACGCGGCGCGCGTCGAGCGCATGCGGCGCGCGATCGAGCGCGACGTCGCCGAGGAGAGCGCGCTCTTGAAGCGGAGCAGCGAGGCGCAGGGCCAGCTCCTCAAGGTGCGCGCCGAGCGCGCGCCGCTCGAGCTCCAGCGCGAGGCCATGACGCGCGCGCGGACCGCCCTCGCCGAGGCCGACGAGCGCCGCGCCGCGTTCTCGCGCGCGTTCGAGACGAGCGTGCGACCCGAGCGCTCGATGGCCATCTACGGCGCCGACACCGGCCCGTCCGACGGCGAGGCGCGCGGCGGCTTCCGCGCGCTGAAGGGCCGGCTGCCCTTCCCCATCGCGGGTCGCGCCGAGATCCACAAGCTCAAGGCAAACCAGCAAGGCGGCCCGGCCGTCGAGCTCACCGCCGCGAACGGCGCCGCCGTGCGCTCCGTCGCCGCGGGGCGCGTCGCGTTCGCGGATCGCTACGACGACTACGGGCTCACCGTCATCGTCGATCACGGCGATCACTATTACTCCGTGTACGCGAACCTCGGCGCGCTCGACGTGCACGCGGGCGACTCCGTGACCCCCGGCGGGCGGGTCGGCACGGTGGGCGGCGAGCGCGGCAACGCGATGCATTTCGAGCTCCGCCACAACGCGAACGCGATCGAGCCCTCGACGTGGCTCGGCCTGTAGGAGTCTGCTCGGCAATTGGCCGCGCGATCTGAAAGAGCCGTTCTGGTTTGGTCGCGGCATTTGGAGTGGGGATTGTTTGACGTCGAGCCGGCCGTGCTTGTCGGCCGACCTCGTCTCGAGACCAGGCACGTCCCTCCAGCGAGCTCTGGGTCACGCTCTCCGCGCATCCACCAGCGGACGCGTCCGTGCCAGAAGGTTCGCCAGGATCCTTCTCGCACAGCGGAAATTGAGCCTCCCCGGTGAACCTCGATCCCAGGACGTCGGGTGGCTCGGCGTCGTACGACGGTGCGCGATGCTGGCCTCGATCCTCGGAGTGGGGTGCGCGCTGCCCAAGCCGGACGGCAGCGCCGCCGTTCGCGGAAGAGATCGCCGTCGACGCCAAGGCGCTCGTCTGGGCAGACGTGAACGGCGACATCTGGCAGCTCGCGAAGTAGCTGGACCGCCAGTCCCTCCAGCAGCGTGCGCGCTCGGGCCCCTCGACGTGGCGCCGCCT
>DASYCF010001093.1:0-2103 GCA_036500365.1 Byssovorax sp. | reverse complement strand
GGGCGAGCGCGCGCGCGAACGCGTGCTCGGCGAGCGCCGCGTCGCCGCCGACGTCGCGGTGACGCACGGCGACGCCCCACCAGAACGCGCGCGCGACGTCGGCGGGCGCGTCCTCTTCGGCCCCGAGCTCGCGCGCGAGCGCCGCCGCCGCCTCCCAGTCCTGCGTCGTGACGAGCGCGCGAGCGAGGGCGGAGGTGGCCTCTCCGCGAACGGCGGAGTCCGCGAGCAGCGACCCGAGCCCGGCGCGCGCGGCGTCGTCGCGCGGATCGATCGCGAGCGCCTCGCCGTACGCGGCCGCGGCCACGGCGGGGCTCGCGAGCGCGCCGCGCGCCACGTCGCCGCGCCTGCGCCACAGCGCGACCTGGTTCGTCGCCTCGCGCTCGGCGCGCGCCTGCTCCTCGAGGAGCGTCGCGAGATCGGCCCAGCGGCCCTCGCGCTCGAGCAGCGCGGCGAGCGCGTCGAACGTCTCGTCGTCCGGGCCGAAGCGCGCCCGCACGCGCTGCCACGCCGCGATCCCGCGGCTCGTGTCCTCGAGGCGCTCGAGGTAAAGCTCGGCGACGTGGACGAGATCCGCGCGCGCGTCGCCGCTCCCGATCTCGATGCGACGCTCGAGCGCCTCGACGAGCTCGGCGAAGCGGCCGCCGCGGTCGAGCGCGACGACGAGCCCGTCGAGCGCCTCGGCGTCGCGGTCGTCGTCGCCGAGGCGCGCGCGCCACGCGCGGATCGCGCGCCGCTCGTCGGCGAGCACGTCGGCGGCGATGTGCGCGACCTCGCCGAACGCCTCGCGCCGCGCGGCGGCGTCGGGCTCGATCTCGGCGATCGCCTCGAGCACGCCGCACCGCTCGGCCTCACGGACGGCGGCGCGGAGCAGCGGCTCGAGCTCGCGCGCGACGCGGAGGAGGCGCTCGGGCTCGTCGACGGTGAGCGGCATCGCTGCGGTGAAGAGGTCGATCGCGCGCGGCGCGTCGCCGAGATCGTCGCGAGCGACGCGCGCGGCCGCGGCGAGCATGCGCGCGCGATCGCCGGCGTCTCGCGCCCCGTGCGCGGCCGACGCGAGGACGGACGCGAGCGCGGCGCTCCTGCCGAGCTCGGCGGCGAGCGCCGCGAGGTCGTCGGCGTGCGCCTCGACGTGCGGCTCCAACGCGACGAGCGCTGCGACGTCCTCGAACGCCGCCGCCGCGTCGCCGAGCGCGCGCTTGCGCGCTGCGAGCTCGCGCCGCAACGCGATGCGCTCGGCGTCGTCGGTCGCGGTGCCGAGCTCCACCTCGACGACGCGGACGAGCGACTCGAGCGCCGAAGACGCCTCGAAGCGCACGCGCAGGAGCGCCGCGGCCCGCCGGAGCGTCGCGACCGGCAGCGGCCGCGTGGGCGCGCCGTCGCCCCCGCGCGGACGGAGCACGATCCGCTCGAGGAGCTCGAACGCCTCGGCGCGGTCGGCGTCGGCCGCGAGCATCTCGGAGACGCGATCGAACGCCGCCACCTCGTCGCCCGACGCGAGCCACAGGCTCGCGATGCGCGCGCGAAGGAGCTGCGCGTCGTCGCCGTCGATCTTGTCGAGGCGCGCGCCGAGCAGGCGGATCAGCTCGGCGCGCTGGCCCTCGCGCTCGTAGAGGCGCTCGAGCGCCGCGTCGACCCGCGCGTCGTCCGGCCGCAGCGCCGCGAGCTTCTCGAGGTAGCCGACGGCGCGGCGCGCGTCGCCGACGAAGTCGCGCGCCACCTGCGACGCCTCCTCGAGCACGTCGGCGCGCGCCGCGTCGTCGCTCGCGGCGCCCACGCGCGCGTCGTACAGGTCGAAGAGATCGTCCCAGCGCGACGCGGTGGACAGCGCGAGCTTGAGCCGCTCGAACGCCCACGCCGCGTCGACCTCGAGCAGACCGCGGAGCAGACGGAGCGGACGGTCGTCTTCGTAGAACTCCTCCAGGAAGTTGGTCGCGCGGCGGCCGATCGCGCGAGCGAGCGCGGCGTCGATCGGCGTGGCGAGGGCGTGCTCGTACGCGTCCGCGACGACGTCGGGCCGATCGACGACGCGCGCGAGGCGCTCGGCGCGGTCCCAGAGGGCGCCCTCGTCCGCGAGCTCGCGCGTCGCGTGGGCGGCGAGGCCGA
>DASYCF010001092.1:0-3010 GCA_036500365.1 Byssovorax sp. | reverse complement strand
GATTCACCGCGCGCGGCACCGCGAGCGCGCGACGCCGCGAGGGCTCGCGCGACGAGGCGCTCGCCGTGTCCGATCTCGTGCTCGCTCGGCGCGTAGACGTCGGCGGTGTCGATCCGCGTCGCGCCCGCGTCGATCGCCGTGACGATGACGTCGACGGCGCGAGCCTCGTCGACGGCGCCGTCCGAGAGCCGAAGGCAGCCGATGCCGATGTGCGCGCTCATGCCGTGCCGCGACGCTTGTCCGCCCGCGCGCCGCCCGCGTCAAAGCGTGTGGAATCAGGACACGTGTCGCGATCGACGACGGGCCTCCGGACCGTCCGCGCATGATTCGCGCGGCGAAGCGCTGGCACACCCCTCGCCTGCGTCGCCCTCGGCACGCCACCCGGCGCGAGCCGAGCAAGGTGGGAGGGACCGAGGACATGACGAGGACGAGGCGCGCGCTTTGGTTGGTCGCCATCGTGGGTGTGATCGCGGCGCTCGCGAACGGCTGCGACTCGACCTGCGACCCGGCGGTCCAGGACTGCGGCGACGGGGAGTTCTGCGCCAAGGGCAGCTGCGTGCCCGTGGGACTCGACCTCGGCGCAGCCTGCACGAAGGCAGTCGAGTGCTCGACCTACGCGTGCAAAGAAGGCGTGTGCGCGTGCACCTACGACGAGCAGTGCAGCGACCTCGGCCAGGGCTTCTGCGTCGACGGCGCCTGCGTCCCGCCGATCGCCGTCGGCCAGCCGTGCACGATCGATCGAGGGTGCAGCAGCGGCGTCTGCGAAGGCGACGTGTGCATCCAGCCAACGGGCCTCGGCACCGCGTGCGTGCGATCCATCGACTGCGAGTCCCTGCCATGCGTCGAGGGCTCTTGCGGCGGCAAGCCGGACGGCGCCGCGTGCGATCACGGGGGGGAATGCCAGAGCTACCGATGCGTGGACGGCAAATGCGGCGCGGCCGCCGACGGCGAGCCGTGCACGGTCGATCTCGATTGCAAGACGAGCGTCTGCGCGGTGGACACGTGCGGCGCGCGAGCCGACGGCGAGGCCTGCGCGCGCAACCTCGACTGCACGAGCTACCTCTGCATCGACGCTGTGTGCGTCGAACCCATCGCCGACGGCCAGCCGTGTGGCCTCGACGGCGCCTGCCTCTCGGACCTCTGCGACAGCGGCACCTGCCAGGAGCTCGGGTCGGAGCCCGTCGGCGGACCGTGCGCAGGCAGCGCCGTCTGCTCCACCGCGATCTGCGACATGGGCGCCTGCGCCGCGCCCGCGTCCGCGGCCGACGGCGCGCCGTGCGACGATCACCACGTGTGCATGTCGGACTTCTGCGATCTCGGCCAGTGCCGCGAGCTCGCGTCGATCGCCGACGGCGACGCGTGCGATCTCGATCGCGGCTGCGCGTCCGGCGTCTGCGAGGCGAGCGTCTGCATCGAGCCCGAGGCGGACGGCGGCGCGTGCGTGCGCGGCGTCGACTGCCAGTCTTCGTTCTGCGAACAGAGCCTCTGCGCCGAGCCGTTCACGGGGAGCGTCGGCGCGGCGTGCGCCACGTATCAGGACTGCGCGAGCCACGTGTGCACGAGCGGCCTCTGCGGCTGCGTCGACGACGGCGACGCCGTGAACGCCGGCCTCGCCGGCACCTGCGGCACGTTCGCCTGCCTGAACCCCGCGTGCTGCTCGCAGGTCGGCTCGATCCCCGACTGCTCGATCCCGAGCGCGTGCACGGAGACCTGCGTCGCGGCGCAGGTGCTGAACGCGCCCTGCTCGGCCGACGCCGACTGCACCCCGCTCACGTGCGACGGCACGGTGTGCGTCTGTTCACCGAGCGGCGGCGGCTGCTACTCCAACACCGACTGCTGCGGCGGCACCTGCACGAACGACGTGTGCCTCTGACCTACGGGCCGAGCCAGAAGTCCTTCACGACGGGCATGTGCTGGATGTTGTCGACGGTGTTGTCGCAGTCGCCGAGGCGCACGGGCGCGACGTCGACGAGCGGCGTGTAGACACGGCTGTCGAACACGAGGCCAGGAGGGAAGACGTCTTGGCCGATGACGACCGGCGTCTCGCGGAGGCGCAGCGGCGCGTTCGGAAACAGCCAATCATGCGGCGCGTTGCGTGGACCGTTGGTGAGGTCGTTGCCGCGGTTGTCGACCGGGTACGGCGCCGACACGTCGACGATCTGCGCGAACGTCGCGACGCAGCTCTCGGTGCGCGTGTCGGTGTTCAGGTCACCACCGATGACGAGCATCGCGCCCGCGGGGACGAGCGGCGCGAGATCGGCGAGCAGCGCGGCCGCCTCCTGCTGTCGCTTCGTGCCGCTGGTCGTGAGCAGGTGCAGGCTGACGGCGAACAGGTCCACGGCGCCGGGCACGTCGATGCGTGCCCACACGAAGCTTCGATTCGACACGAGCGGATCGACGAAGACGCCGCGGTCGACGATGGGATAGCGGCTGACGACGCCGTTCGGCAGCTTGCCGGCGCCGGTCGCCTCGCGCTCGTAGTCGAACTCCGGGCCGAACGCGGCGTCGACCATCGAGCGGATGTCGGCGTCGCTGCCGGTGCGGTAGTTGAACTCCTGAACGAGCGCGACGTCGGGGTGCAGGCCCTGGAACATGCGGATGCCCTCGCCGTCGTCGTAGCTTTGGTCGTTGCCCGTGGTCGTGTTCGCGGTGAGGACGCGCACGCGAATGGCTCCGACGCACGCGGGCGCCCCACCGCCTGCGCCGCCGACCGCTGCGCCGCCGATCCCCGCGCCGCCGACGCCAGCCCCGCCGACCCCTGCGCCCCCGCTCTCGCCGCCGCCCGCTGCGCCGGAGGCGGCCGCGCTCGACGAGGCCACCGCGCTCGCGACAGCCGAACCCGGGCCGGGGCAGAACCCGCCGAGCCCGACGCCGAGCGCGCCGCCGGCCCCCGAGAAGCCGCCGAAGCCACCCGAGGCGTCACCGCCCCCGCTCGCCGCCGCGCCGCCGACTGCGCCACTTCCGCCGACGCTCGCGCTCGCGCCGCCGCCGCCGACGCCCCCGCTCCCGC
>DASYCF010001091.1:0-4847 GCA_036500365.1 Byssovorax sp. | reverse complement strand
CACGCGACGAGCCACGGCGCAGGCGCGGGCGCGCCCGGCGAGACGTCGACCGGCGCGCACCCCGGCGTGACGACGGCGACGACCGGCGCCACCTCGCCCGCGACGACGACGGGCGCGACGGGATCGACCGGCACCGGCGAGTGCTCGGGCGGCGATCCGAACGCGTGCGCGGCGTGCTGCGAGAGCGCGCACGGGCAGGGCGCGACCGACTATTCGACGACGCTGCAAGACTGCGCCTGCGGCGGCGCGTGCACGTCGTCGTGTCAGGCGCCGTGCGGCGGCGCCGCGCTCGACCAGGGCTGCATCGACTGCTTGAACGACGCGCTGTCGAGCGGCGCCTGCTCGTCGGAGCCGTGCTCGGGCGACGCCGACTGCGGTCTCTACGAGTCGTGCCTCGAGTCGTGCGAGTCGTCGACCTCTACCTCGACGTCGACGACCGCCACCACGACGACGGGCCCGACGACGACGACTTCGACCGGCGGCGGCGGCACGTACGACAGCGCGCGTCAGGACTGCGTCGACACGATCAACATGTACCGCGCGACGCTCGGCCTCGCGCCGTACGCGCGCTGGACCGCGGACGAGACGTGCACCGACGGCCAGGCCGAGGCCGACGGCATGGCCAACTCGCCGCACAGCGCCTTCGGGCAGTGCGGCGAGTGGGCACAGGACGAATGCCCGGGCTGGCCCGGCACGCCCGACACGATGATCGAGGGGTGCCTCGCCGAGATGTGGGCCGAGGGGCCCGGCTCCGACTTCAGCACGCACGGCCACTACATCAACATGTCGAGCACGCAGTACACGAAGGCGTCGTGCGGCTACTACGTGATGCCCGACGGCTCCGTGTGGGCGACGCAGGACTTCCAGTAGCGCGCCGCTACGGCTTGCCGGCCTTCATCTGGGCGACGAAGGCGTCCTGCGCGGCCTTCATCTCCTCGGGCGTCATCTCCTTCACGCGGCTCGCGATCGTCCACTTCTGGCCGAACGGGTCGGTCACCTGGCCCATGCGATCGCCCCAGAACATGTCCGTGACCGGCATGTTCGCGGTGGCGCCGGCGGCGACGGCGCGCGCGAACGACTCGTCGCAGGCGTGCACGTAGAGCCAGAGGCTCGACTGCGACGGCGCGCCGCCCATCTCGGGGAACACGTCGTTCACGAAGATCATCGAGTGGCCGATGCGCAGCGCCGCGTGCCAGATCTTCGCGCCGCTCGGGTCGATCGCCTTGTCGACGACCTCGGCGCCGAACGCGTTCACGTAGAAGTCGATCGCCGCCTGCGCGCCGTCGATGGCGAGCTGCGCGGTGATCGTGTGGTAGCCGTTCGGGACAGGGTGAACGCTCATGGTGCCTCCTTGGCGGGCGAGCGTGCTACCGCGGGGCCGGCCGGGGGTCGAGCGCGCGAATCGGAAGCGCTGGGCTCGTGCGCCGCGAGTGTCTATCGTGGTCGCGAGGAGCACACCCATGCGACACGTCTCCCTGTCGGTCTCCGTCTCCGCGGCCCTCGCAGCGGCGCTCGTCGCCGCGTGCTCGGGCACGAGCGACACCTCGTCGGGCACCGAAGGCGCGGGCGCGGGCGCGACGTCGACCTCCCCCGCGAGCGGCACGGGCGCCCACACGACGACGGGCACGAGCACGTCGAGCATGGGCTCGTCGAGCGGCGGATCGACGTCGACGTCGACCTCGACCTCCACCGCCACGTCGACGTCCACGTCGACCAGCGTCGGCGGCGGGCCCGTCGTGACGCCGGGCGACCCGGGCGCGCACGACGTGCTCTTCACGATCGACAGCACGATGAACGCTCACGCGATCTCGCCGTACGTCTACGGAACGAACCAGGGAGACCTCACGGCCGAGGCGAAGGGCCTCACGATGACGCGCGTCGGCGGCAACCGACTGACCGCCTACAACTGGGAGACGAACGCGTCGAACGCCGGGTCCGACTATCTCTACGAGAACGACGACTACATGAGCTCGAGCAACGTCGCCGGGAAGGCGATGACCGACGCCGTCGACGCGGCGCGCGCCGGGAGCGCGAGCATCATCATGACGGTGCCGATCGCGGGCTTCGTGTCGGCGGACGAGAGCGGCCCGTGCCCGTCGAACCCGACGCCAGCACAGATCGCGCAGCACTTCTTCCCCATCGTCGCGCACAAGGGATCGGCGTTCGCGTACCCGCCCGACACGAACGACGGCGAGGTCTATGCGGACGAGTTCGTCCATTACCTCGAGTCGAAGTACGCCGACGCGCAGACGAACCCCCAAGAGCGCATCTTCTACATGCTCGACAACGAGCCGGACCTCTGGTCGAGCACGCACAGCGAGATCCACCCGGCCGCGCTGACGTACGCGGAGATCGAGCAGAAGAACGTCGACTTCGCGACGGCGATCAAGGGGGTCGCGCCGGGTGCGATCGTGTTCGGGCCCGTGAACTACGGCTGGGAGGGGTACATCACGCTGCAGAACGCGCCCGACGCGAACGGCGCGGACTTCCTCGAGTCGTACCTCGACGCGATGCACGCCGCCGACACCGCCGCGGGCCAGCGCCTCGTCGACGTGCTCGACGTGCACTGGTACCCGGAGGCCACGGGCGACGGCGCGCGCATCACCGACGACGGCACGTCCCCCGGCGAGGTCGACGCGCGCCTCCAGGCGCCGCGCTCGCTCTGGGACTCGACCTACACCGAGGACAGCTGGATCACGCAGTTCAGCACGATGGGCCCGATTCGCCTCATCCCGCGGCTGTTCGACAAGATCACGGCGCACTACCCCGGCACCAAGGTGTCGATCAGCGAATACAACTACGGCGCAGGCGGCGACATCTCGGGTGGCATCGCCGAGGCGGACGCGCTCGGCGTCTTCGGCCGAGAGGGCTTGTTTGCCGCCTCGGCTTGGCTGCTCTCCCAGGACAACAGCTTCTTGTTCGCCGGCTTCGCCATGTACCGCAACTACGATGGTCAGGGCGCCACGTTCGGCGACACGTCGATCGACGGCGAGAACTCCGACGTCGACGAGGCCTCCGTGTACGCGAGCGTCCAGGCTTCGAGCCCGACGAACGTCGTCGTAGTCGCCATCAACAAGGAGACGACCGCCCTCGTCGCCGGCATCACGGTCAAGCACACGGCGACGCTCACGGCGGCGGACGTGTTCACGCTGACGAGCGGCGGCGCGGCCCCGCAGGCGGGGAGCGGCCTCACCGCCGTCGCGACGAACGCGTTCTCGTACTCGATGCCGCCGCGCAGCGTGACGACGCTCGTCTTCCACCCCTGAAGGGCGTTCACCACGCGGCGCGGATGCGCGAGGCCACGCCGGCCCACGCGCTCGCGTCGCCGACGTGCACGCCGCGCGCCCAGGTCAGCACCTCGGCGGGGCGCGCGCCGGGCTCGACCGGGACGACGTGCAGGTGCACGTGCGCCGACGTCATCGGGAGCTCGTCGGGCGAGCCGAGCGACGCGACGAACACGCGCCCGGGCGACAGCGCGCGCTCGACCGCGACGGCGGCGCGGCGTGCGATCCGTGACGCCTCCATCCACGCCGCCTCGTCGAGCTCCGCGATCGACGCCGCGTGCGCGCGCGCGATCACGAGCAGGTGGCCGGGTCGAACGGCGTAGCGCGCGACGACGGTCAGCGTGCGCGGTCCGCGATGGAGCACGAGATCGCGCGGCGTCTGCGCTGCGATGTCGCACACGAGGCACGGTCCGCGGCGCTCGGCGGTGGCGCGCGCGACGGCGACGTCGCGCGGGACGCGCTCGATCTCGGCGCCGACTCCGACGGCTCCGGTGTCGCGGGCGGTGATCGCGGCCTGCGCCGCCGTCATCGGCGCACCGGGATGCACAGCGAGCCCGAGGGCACACACGGCCGCACCGAGGGCGCCGACGGGCGCATCGGCTCCTTCGGCTCCGGCGGCGGCGCGACGAACACGACCGCGGGCCGCATGACCACGGCGTCGCCCTGCGGCGGTAGACCCTCGAGGCGCGCCGCGATCGCGCGCACGGCGGCCGCGTCGGCGTCATAGACGAGCGTCGGAAACGCGAGCGCGGTCACGTAGAGCTGCTCGTCGGTCGGGTGCGTCGCGCCGCCGAGCCACGCGTAGTCGACCACCTCGCGCGCGCGCCCTCCGAGATCGGCGCGCGGCCGCACGATCCCCCGCGCCTCGAGCGCGTCCGCGTACCGGCGCAGCATCTCGGCGTCGAGCGCGAGCCGCGCGCGGATGGCCTCCGTGCCCGTCGACCACTCTTCGATCATCGACTCGTTCACGACGACGTACTCGCGGAACGGCGTCGGCACGGCGCTCGCGAGGTGCTCGTCGAACACGGCGGCGATGTGGTTCGGCGGCTGCACCGCGGCGTCCCACGAGAGGGTCTCGCCCTGCGCGTCCATGAAGCGGAGGCTCCTGCCGATGCCCACGAGCGCCGCGTCCTCCTTCAGCACGACGCGCACGAGCCGGTCGCCGTACTGCTCGTCGCCGAAGCCGCGCGCCGTCGCCCACGGGTTCGCCCACGCGTAGCGCCGGCGCGAAAACGCCTCGGCTCCGAGCACGTACGCGAGGTTTCGGCCGACGGACTGCGGCGCGATGTCGGCGTCGTAGAGCGTGCGCTTCTCCGGGTGCGCGGCGAGCAGCGTCCGCGTCCGCGCGAGCTCGGCGGCGCCCGCGCCCGTCGTCCAGGTGTAGAGCACGCGCCGACCGAAGTCGGACGCGGTGACGGGCTGGAGCTCTAGCCACGCGCGGAGCGCCTGCTCGGCAGCCTGACGCGCGTCGCGCACCGGGGCGGCGGCGGGCGCCTCGACCCGCGGCGCGGCGGGCTCGGCGCCGCACGCCGCGCAGGCGAGCGCGATCGCGACCCCGAGCGC
>DASYCF010001090.1:0-4597 GCA_036500365.1 Byssovorax sp. | reverse complement strand
GAGTACGACGCCTCGACGAAGCTCCCGACGCGCATCGCGCTCGCGCTCGGGCTGCCGCCGTCGTTTCCGCCGGAGTACGTCGCCTCGGTCGTGCGCGCGGCCGCGGCCTGCAAGGTCAAGAAGGCCATCGCCGCCCAGCCTCACATCGACGTCGTCGCGGCGATCGCGCCGCCGAGCTGAGGGCCGGGGAGCGCTCCTCGGTCGTCGAGACGTACGACCATGGTTGGCTCGTCCACACCAAGCACCACCGCGACGGCGTCGCGATCGACTGACGTACACGCAAGAGCTCGCGAGGAGATCACCGATGGACTTCACCCTGAAGAAGCAGCTGGACTGCACGTATGACGAGGCGCTCGCGCGGGCGCCCGAGGCGCTGAAGAGCGAAGGCTTCGGCGTGCTGACCGAGATCGACGTGAAAGAGACGCTCAAGAAGAAGCTCGGCGTCGATTTTCGGCGCTATCGGATCCTCGGCGCGTGCAACCCGACGCTCGCGTACGAGGCGCTCGGCACCGTGCTCGAGATCGGCGCCATGCTCCCTTGCAACGTCGTCGTGTACGAAGGGGACGACGGGCGCGCCGTGGTCCACGCGATCGATCCGACGCAGACCCTCGCCGCCACGCACGCCGAGCTGGCTGCCGTCGCGGGGCAGGTCCGCGACAAGCTCGCGCGGGTGCTCGAGCGGATGTGCTGACGCGACGCCATCGTGTGGACGCGTCACTCGCTCTCAGCCGACGGGTAGGGGGAACGTCAGCTTGAACGAGGCGCCCTTGCCCGGGGCCGTCTCGAGATCGACGCGGCCGCCGTGGCGCTCCATGCACGCGAACACCATCGCGAGCCCGAGGCCCGTGCCCTCGTCGCCCTTCGTCGTGAAGAACGGCTCGAAGACCTTGTGCTCGATCTCGGGCGTCATGCCGGGGCCGTCGTCGGCGACCTCGATCCAGCTCACGGCGGCGTCGCCGCCGGTGCGTACGGTGATGGTGCCGCCGTCGGTCATGGCGTCGACGGCGTTGACGACGAGGTTCACCACGGCGCTCACGACGTCCGCCGTGCGGCCGAGGAGCTCGCGCGGCGCGCCGAGCGCCTTCACGAGCCGGAGCGGCGGCCGGTTCGCGTTCGACGCCATGCGCGGCTTCGCGATCTGCATCGCCTCGTCGGCGACGGCGTTCAGGTCGACGAGCTCGGCGCGCGACTCGGGAGACTGGCGCGCGTAGTCGCGCAGGCGCTCGACCGTCTGGAGGCCGCGCGTGAGCACCTGACGCATCTCGCCGGTCGTCTCGACCACGGCCTCGAGCTTTTGCTTCTTGCCCATCCGCTCGAGCACCTGCAGGTGCAGCCACAGCGGGTTCAAGATGTTCTTGAGGTCGTGCGACACGCCCGCCGCCATCTGTCCGAGGGCGCGCAGCTTCTCGCTGCGGACGAGCGTCGCCTGCGCGGCCGAGAGCTCCTCGTGCGAGCGCTTGAGGCGCTCGAGCTGGATGCTCTTCGCGATCGTGATGGCGGCGAGATCGACGAGCGCGTCCGCGAGCTCGATCCCGTCGGGCGTGGGCGTCGCGTCCCCCGCGAACAGCAGCACGAGCGCGCCGAACAGATCGCCGTTCGCGATCATCGCGCGCGAATGCACGTGGCCGTACGCGCCGCGTGTCGCGGCGAGCGCCCAGGCCCCGAGCTCCGTCACCAGCGTGTCCTCGGGTGGCGCGCCGAGCCGCACGAGGTCGACGTTCTTCGCGATCGCGATGGCGACCGAGCCGTCCTCCTGCACGCGCGCGACGATCGCCGCGCTGGCGCCCACGACCTCGACCGCGGCGTCCGCGAGGAACGCGAGCGCGTCGACCGGCGTCGTGGCCTCGGCCACCACACGGCTGAAGTGGATCAGTGTCGCGGCCCCACTGCGCACCGGCCAGGTGTTACCCCGAGCCATCCACGGCAGCAACACGACGCGAAAAGCGGGGCTTCTCCCGGGTTCGCTTCCGCCCTACGCTCCCGCCGCCGCATGCCCCACCGCAAGTACATGAGCATCCTCAAGCTCGACGAGCGCGAGCTGCAGAGCCGGCGTTCGTTCTTCGAGCTCGGCGACGACGACCTCGCGCGCCTCGCGTCGCTGCGCCCGGCGGCCGAGCAGTGGACCGACACCGTCGTCGACGAGTTCTACGAGCTCTTGCTCGGCCACCTCGAGACGCGGAAGTTCTTCGACGACGACGCCGCCGTGCGCCGCGTGAAGGCGATGCAGCGCGCGTACTTCGTCGGCCTGTTCTCCGGCAAGTGCGACCTCGCGTACGTCGAGGATCGGCTCCGCGTCGGCGCCGCGCACGAGCGCATCGGCCTCTCGCCGAAATGGTACCTCGGCGCCTACCGCAAGTACCTGCAGCTCCTCCACGAGAAGCTCTTCGAGCGGCTCCCGGCCGACGAGGCCGCGCTCGCGTACGGCAGCGTCCTCAAGATCGTGAGCTTCGACGAGTCGCTCGCGATCGACACGTACCACGCCGCGAACCTCGACACGCTCGGGCGGCATCAGGCGGCGATCCGCGAGCTGTCGACGCCCGTCATCCGCGTCCACGACCGCGTGCTGCTCTTGCCGCTCGTCGGCGCGATCGACAGCCTGCGCGCGCAGCAGGTCATGGAGACCGTGCTCCTCCGCGTCGTCGAGGAGCAGGCGAAGTGCGTCATCATCGACATCGCCGGCGTGCCCGTCGTCGACACCAAGGTCGCCGACAACCTCATCAAGACCACCGCGGCCGTCAGCCTGCTCGGCGCGCAGACCGTGATCACCGGCATCAGCGCGCACGTCGCGCGGACCATCGTGCAGCTCGGGATCGACATCTCGACCATCTCCACGTCGAGCCGCCTCGCCGAGGGCATCGAGATGGCCCTCGCGCTCGTCGGCAAGGCCATCTCGACCAAGGCTCCGTGATGGCCGGCGCCATCCCGATCCTGCGGGTCGGCGAGCTGTTGCTCGTGACCGTGAGCATCGAGCTCCACGACGTGGTCGCGCAGGCGCTGCAGACCGACGTCCTCGCCGCGCTCGAGCGGTACGACGCGCGCGGCCTCTTGATCGACATCTCCGGCCTCGACTTCGTCGACACCTACGTCGCGCGGGTGCTCGCCGAGACCGGTCGCATGGCCAAGCTCATGGGCGCGCGGACCGTGCTCGTCGGGATGCGGCCCGAGGTCGCGGCGACGCTCGTGCGTATGGGCTACTCGATGACGGGGATCCAGACCGCGCTCAACGTCGAGGAGGGCCTCGAGCGCCTCGATCACCGCCTCGTCCGCGTCGCCCGGAGCTGACGCATGGCGGTGACCGTCGTCTCGAGCGAGGAGCTGCGGATCGACGTGGAGCATGACATCGTCCGCGTCCGGCACCGCGTGCGCGAGATCGCGCAGCGTCTGCACCTCGACTCGTTCGCCATCGCCGCCGTCACGACCGCCGCGTCCGAGCTCTCGCGCAACGTGTGGATGCACGCGCGCGGCGGCGTCGCCCTCGTCGAGGAGGTGACCGACGGGGCGCGCGGCGGCATCCGCGCCACGTTCCGGGACCAAGGGCCAGGCATCGGCGACGTGGAGCGCGCGATGGCCGGCGGTTACAGCACCGCGCGCTCGATGGGCCTCGGTCTCTCCGGCAGCAAGCGCCTCGTCGACGCCTTCGACCTCGAGACGCAGAGGGGGGTCGGCACGACGGTCTCCTTCATCAAGTGGAAGCCCTACTGACGGGGCCGACGATGCCGATCGCGTCCCAGAACGTAGCGCGGTGGCTGCGTGCCCTCGAGGCCGAGGCCACGGTCGACGAGGCGTCGGCGTCGTCGGCCCGCGAGCGCGTGCGCGCGCTCGGCGCGAGCGCGGGGCTCTCCGAGATCGCGATCGCGTCGCTCGCCACGGCGGCGAGCGAGCTCGCGCACAACCACCTGCGCCACGCGCGCGACGGCGCCATCGCCGTGCACCTCGTCGAACGGGCGGGCGTCGCGGGCGTCGAGGTCGTCGCGGCCGACGCGGGCGCGGGCATCCGTGATCCGGCGCGCGCGATGGCCGGCGGCGCCTCCGACAAGGGGGGGCTCGGCGCTGGCTTCTCGTCGATCTTCCGCCTGTGCGACGAGGTCGACGTCGACGTGCGCCAGAGCGAAGGCACGTGCGTCTGGGCGCGCAAGTTCGCCGCGCCGTCGCCGCGGCGCCCGCAGGTCGCGGTGCTCTCGAGGCCGATCTCCGGCGAAGACACCTCGGGCGACGACGCGACGTTCGTCCGCCGCTCGGACGGGAGCCTCCTCGTCGCGATCGCCGATGGGCTCGGCCACGGCGTCGAGGCGCGCGCGGCGTCACGTGCGGCGATGGACGAGATCCTCTCCGATCCGTCGCGCTCGCTCACGGCGATCGTCGACGCCGCCCACGCGCGGCTCGCCGCGACGCGCGGCGCCGTCATGAGCGTCGCGATCCTCGGCGCCGCGCGCGACGTATCGGTCGTCAACGTCGGCAACACGACGACGCAGATCGTCGCGGCCCAGGGCTCGAGGCGCTTCGGTGGTCAATCCTGGTTCCTCGGGCAGGCGGCGCGTCGCGGCTCCGCCAGCGTCGAGCAGGGCAGCCTCGGCGCGCGCGAGATGCTCGTCCTCTT
>DASYCF010001089.1:0-2587 GCA_036500365.1 Byssovorax sp. | reverse complement strand
CGCCGCCGACCTGCTCGAGCTGGCGCGCGAGCATCTCCCCGGCCCGCAGCTTCGCGAAGCTCTGCGCGTCGCTCGGGGTGAAGAAGCGCGCGCCGTACACCGCGATCTCGCCGACGCCGTTCGACGCGACGGGCGCCGTCGCCGACACGTCGAGCGTCGGCTTCGTGTAGTCGTAGTCCTTGAGCTTCACGCTCGCGGGGAGGCTCGTCGCGCGCGAGCGGAGCGTCTCGAGCGCGGCGCCGGCGGAGTGATCGCCCTCGAGCGTGGGCACGTAGCGCACCGGGTCGGTCGGCAGATCGGTCTGCGAGCTCAGCGCGTCGGTCACGACGAGCTTCTCGGCGTCGTCCCCCTGCTCGAACCAGTAGTACATGCCGAGGTGTTCCATCCACCGCGACACGAAGGCGAGGTCGCTCTCGTGGTACTGACAGACGTGCTCTTCGGTCGGGTACGAGCCGGTCAATCGAAGGTCGTAGTCGGCGGCGGCGAGGCCGTTCTCCTCGAACACGGCCTTGAAGATGTCGGGCAGGCTCTGCTGCGTGAAGAGGCGGCTGTGCAGCGTGAGGCCGAGGCGCGTGAACCGGGGCGCGAGCACGACGCGGAAGAGCGCGAAATCGGCGAACGCGTGCACGAGCTCGACCGTCGTCAGGATGCCCTGGAACGTGAACGGCGCGTGCCAGTCGGCGTGCGACGCGAGCGTGGCCTTGAGGCCGATCGCGTCGCCGAGGTCGAGGGACTTCGCGTCGTCCCCCGGGAGGAACAGGTGGATCTCGAAACCGTAGGGGTGGCTCACCTCCTCACGACCGCGGAACGCGAGGACGCGCGCCGTGGCGGGGAAGGCGCTCGACTTCAGCGTGAAGACGTCATCCATGGTGCCTCCTGATGTTGTCGACGCGAGGTCGCCCGAAGTTGCGTGAAATCGTCATCGCCGTCCTTGGCGGGCCCGCATGTTGTCCTCGACCATCCGCGTCAGCTGGGCCGAGAGCGGCAGATCGAGGACGAAATCGCCCGGCTTCTTCGGGTCCAGGCGGACCGCGACGACGCGGTCGATCCACTCCGAGACCTCGTGCCGCGGGAACGCGTGCAGCGTCGACGCCGCGTAGGGTCCGTCCGCGCCGAGGATCTCGACGTCGAGCCGGTGCTCCGCGTGGTCGCTGCCGGCCGTTCGGCCCGTGTACGTGGCCGTGAGGACGCGCGCCTGCGTCTGCGCGCCGTGCTCGAAGAGCCACGTCGCGCGCTCTCCTCGCCGGTTCCCGCGTCGATTCCCGACGAACCCGAAGGCGGTGAGGGGGAGGCCCACGAGCGCTCCGGCGGCCGCGCCGTCTGCGCTGCGCGCGATCACGCAACCACCCGCCACGAGGAGCAGCACGACCCCGAGCAGGAGGAGCAAGAACGAGACGGCTCCGTTCTCGCCGACCGCGCGCTGACGAACGGCGGCGACCTTCAGGATCTCGGTGAGGTTCGCCGCTGCCTCTGCGTCGGTCACCGCGTGCGCTTCCGTCGCCCCCATCGCGGCGCGAGCGTAAGCGCCCGCACGCGGCACCCGCAATCGGCAAATTTCGCCAATCGGCGTCGTCGCCTCCGCTTCATCCTTCGAGCCTGTCTACAGCGCTCCGCCGAGTCACGCGCGTGTTAGCCTCGGCCGCATGTTCGCTACCACGAGCCGTGCTTCGGCTGCAGCGCTGTTGCAGTGCATCGCCTGCGGAGCCGCGTTGGCTTGCCTCGTCGGTTGCGGCGGCGCGATCGCGTCGGGGGCGGCCGTCGGGAAGGTCGGGCGGGATCTCGGCGCGCACGCGCAGGCGGCCCCGCAAGGCGCCGAGGTGTGCGCGTTGAAGGAGGCGCTCGCGGCGTCGCCCGGCGGCACCGAGAAGGCCATGAGCGAGGCGTGCACGAAGCAGCTCGCGAAGGACGAGCTCTGGCGACGCACGATCGTCGTCCTCGGCGCGTACGGCGAGACGCTCGACCAGGTCGCGTCGGGCAACCGCGGCGACAACACCGGAAAGCTCGAGGCCGCGCGCACCGGCGTCCAGGGCAACAGCTGGATTCAAGTCGAGGGCGGCCCCGAGACCGCCGCGCGCGACGCCGCCGGTCAGCTCGTGGAGCTCTTGAGCACGAAGGGCGGGAGCGACGACGCCGAGGGGCTCGTGAAGGAGGCGGCGCCGCACGTGAAGACGATCTGCCAGGGCCTCGTGCCTTACCTCGACGAGCAGGCGCGCGCCTTCGGCGACGTCGAGAAGGAGATCGAGAAGCGGCGCGCGGCGAAGAGCGATCACCGCTGCACGACGTTCGAGAACAAGAGCATCTGCGTGGGCGAGTCCGCGAGCGACCGCGTCATTTACGGCGAGGCGTTCGGGCAGCTCGTCCTCGCCGAGCACAACCACGCCGAGACGCGCGGCGCCGTCGCGGGGTTCTGCGCGGCGCACGAGCGGCTCGCGGACGCGGCGAGCAAGGGCAACCTCGGCGACAGCGCGACGTTCAAGGACGTCCTCGACGCGGTGCGCACGTCGGCGCACGAGGCGCCTCCGCCGCCTTCGCCGCCGAAGAAGTAGCGCGGCTCTCGCCTCGGTCGCGCGCTCCCGTGCTGCGAAAG
>DASYCF010001088.1:0-3767 GCA_036500365.1 Byssovorax sp. | reverse complement strand
CGGACGCCGCGCGGGAGGCGCTCGGCGCGAAGCGCGAGCCGATCGCGGACCACGAGCTCGCCCCGGTGCGCGCCGCGATCAACGCGCAGCTCTCCGACGACGAGCGCGCCGACGCCGACCGACGCGGCCGCGCCCTCCCGTGGGACGAGGCGATGTCCCTCGCGCTCAGCATCGGGTGACGCGCGCGGACGCGACCGAGGCTTCGAATTTCGATCAGGCGTTCGAGGAGAGCGCCTAGAACGCGAGGATGCTCGAGCTCGCTCCTGCGCGCGTCGACGTCGAGCGCCGAGCTGACGGCGCGGTGGTGCTGCGGTCGCCGGTGAAGCTCGGCGCGTACGCGCGGTGCGTCGGTGACTGGCTCGTCGCGTGGGCCGCGCGCGCGCCTGAGCGCACGTTCCTCGCCGAGCGCGCGGGCGACGCGTTCCGCGAGACGTCGTACGCCGCGGCGCTCGAGGCGGTGCGCCGCGCCGCGCGCGGTCTGCTGGAGCGCGGGCTCGGGCCCGACAAGCCGCTCGCGATCCTCTCCGACAACGCCGTCGAGGCTGGGCTCCTTGCGCTCGCGGCGCAGCACGTCGGCGTGCCGGTCGCGCCGATCTCGCCCGCGTACTCGCTGCTGTCGAAGGACTTCGCGAAGCTCCGCGCCGTCTTCGCCGCGCTCCGGCCCGGGCTCGTCTACGCCGCGCAGCCTGCCAAGTTCGGCGCGGCGCTCGAGGCCGTCGGCGCGCGCGCGACGCCGTTCGACGAGCTCGCGAGCGAGCCGGCCCACGCGCGGGTCGACGCGGCCTTCGCCTCGATCGGCCCCGACACGGTCGCGAAGATCCTGTTCACGTCGGGCTCGACGGACACGCCGAAGGGCGTCGTCAACACGCAGCGCATGCTCTGCGCGAGCCAGGAGGCGCTCGCGCTCGGCTGGCCGTTCGTCGAACGCGCGCCGCCCGTGCTCGTCGACTGGCTGCCGTGGAACCACACGTTCGGCGGCAACCACAACTTCAACCTGGTCTTGCGGAGCGGTGGATCGCTCTACGTCGACGGAGGCAAGCCCGCGCCCGCGCTCGTCGAGATCACGGCGGCGAACCTGCGGCTCGTGTCGCCGACGATCTATTTCAACGTGCCGCGCGGCTTCGATCTGCTCCTGCCGCTGCTCGAGGCGGACGCGTCGCTCGCGGCGGCGTTCTTTCGCCGGCTCGACGCGGCGTTCTACGCGGCGGCGGCGCTCCCGCAGAACCTCTGGCAGCGGCTCGAGGGGCTCGCGCGCGTGCACGGGCTGCCGCGCTTCATGATGCTGTCGGCGTGGGGCGCGACGGAGACGTCGCCGCTCGCGACGCAGGTCCATTTCTCGATCCCGCGCGCGGGCGTCGTCGGGCTACCGGTCGCGGGCTGCGATATCAAGCTCGTGCCGTCGGCCGACAAGTTCGAAGCGCGCGTGCGCGGCCCGAACGTGACGCCCGGCTACCTCGGCCCGCGCGAGCTCACCGAGCGCGCGTTCGACGACGAGGGCTTCTACAAGACGGGCGACGCGATGCGCTTCGCCGACGACGCAGCGCCGGAGAAGGGCCTCGTCTTCGACGGCCGCATCGCCGAGGACTTCAAGCTGACGACGGGCACGTGGGTCATGTGCGGCGCCGTGCGCACGCGCCTCATCGCCGCGTGCGATCCCTTCGTGCAGGACGCCGTGATCACGGGACATGACCGCGACGAGATCGGCGCGCTCGTGTTCTTGACCCCAGCGGGCGCCTCCGTCTCGCCCGTCGAGCTCCGGGCGCGCCTCGAGGCCGCGCTCGACGCGCTGGCGAAGGAGCCCGGCGGCTCGTCGACGTGTCCGCGCCGCCTCCGCGTGCAGCGCGAGCCGCCGTCGCTCGACGCGGGCGAGATCACCGACAAGGGCTACGTGAACCAGCGGGTCGTCCGCGAGCGACGCGCGGCCGAGATCGACCGCCTCTACGCGCAGCGCGACCGCATCGGCTGAGCCCTCTGCGGCCTCGCCCGACGGGGACTTCGGGCGGACATCGGGAGGTTGCGTGTTAACTCCGAAGCTCGCTCGTCGTCGTGAGCGCAGCAAGGGAGTCCACGTGATCTCGAGCCGAAGTGCATGGGTGCTGTCGTGTGTGGTGGGCGTGTCCGTCGCCGCGTGCGGGAGCAAGGCAGACGACAACGCGTCGAACGAGCGCGCGGCGCAGCAGGCCCCGGCGCCTCCGCCTCCGCCGCCTCCGGCCGCGGCGCCCCCACCCGCCGCCACCGCCGCTGCGCCCGCGCCTGCCACGGCAGCGCCTGCGTCGACCGAGAGCGCCGCGAACGAGGCGCCGCCCCCCGACCAGGAGGAGACGCCCGGCAAGCCGCCGAGCCCGAAGATGCAATGGTATCCGGGCTACTGGTATCGCCCGTCACCCACTGCCAAGTACGTCTGGTACCCCGGTTGGTGGCAAGACCGCGAGGTCGTCGCGAAGGCTGCGCCCCCGGCGATGCGCGACGAGGTGGTCGGCGTCACGCCGGGCGCGCACTACATCTGGGCCCCTGGCTTTTGGCGCTGGCACGAGCGCGAGTACGTGTGGGCGCCGGGCCACTGGACGGGCTGGAGCGTGCGGGAACGCTACGAGGGCCCGCGGTGGGAGCACGTCGGCGCGCGCTGGGACTGGCACGACGACGGGTATGCGCGGCGCGAAGAGGCGCACAACGCGTGGGCGCGCGAGCACCACGAGCACGCGGTGCCCGAGCGCCGCAACGACGCCCGCGAGCACGAGCGCGAGCACGAGCACAAGCGCTGACGCCCCAGCTCAAGGTGGGAGCGGCGGCGGCGCGTGCACGTTCGGCGCGAGGGCGCGCACCCGCTCGATGGGCCACGCCTCGGCGATGGTCGGCGTCGCGCGACCGCCCGCCACCGCGCGCGAGCCGGTGTGCGGACGCGCGAGCGCCCAGTCGAAGATCGCGTCGCGTCGCGCGCGGTCGGCCAGCACCTCGTCGAAGATGCGGCGGCCCGCGTCGACGCGCGTCGCGAGGTCGAGGAAGCCGCCGACGACGATGCGGGCGTCGCTCAGCGGGAGCGCGATCGGGCGCTCGGCCTTCGCGGCCTCGAAGAACGTGACCATGGCGCGCGCGCGAGGGAACGCGGGCGCGTGCACCACGTACCGCTCGATGATCTCCTGCTCGTTCTGCACGAGGTCGAGGACGAGCGCGCGCTCGAGCGGGGCGTCGACGCCGTGCACGGCGTAGCCCTCGTAGCGCGGCCAGATCGTGCGCACGAGCGGCGCCACGCGGTCGCCGAGCTCGCGCGAGCGCCCGAGCAGGTGCATCGCCACGTGGTGCCAGGCGTCCCAGAAGATGAGCCAGTTCGCTCGCTCGAGAAAAACGAACAGCTCCTCGAGCGACGCGCGCGAGAACACGGCGTCGCCCCTGTCGATGGTGCGCGCGAGGTCGCTCATCAGGTAGCCCGCGTTCCGCGACACGAGGTGCGCCATCAAGAGCCACGGGAGCTCGGGCTGTCGCGCGCGCGTCACCGCGTAGAGCTCGAGGTACGACGCCGTGCGCGTGGTGTTGTCGGCGTTCCGCGCGTCGAGCTCGCCGAGCATCCGCGCGATCGCGGCGTCGCCCGCGTCGATCACGGCCGCGTCCGCGGCGCCGTCGTCATCACGTGCCGCGCTTGGCCTGCGCGAGCATCGCGTCGAGGCGCGGCCTGATCTCGTCGACCGCGCCCTCGCCCTTGATCGAGCCTTCCATCTGGAGGCCGCTCGCGGTGCCGTCCTTCTTCGGCACGGCGAAGAGCGGGATCATCT
>DASYCF010001087.1:0-6005 GCA_036500365.1 Byssovorax sp. | reverse complement strand
TGCTGAATTCGCCAGCGCCGCGGCCTATGATGGCCCGATGACTCGCCTCGGCGCCTCGCTGGTCGCGCTGTTCGTGGTCGCCGGCTGCGCCGCGTCGGACCCGAGCTCGGAGGACGTCGGCACCGCCGAGGAGGCGAGCGTCTGCGCGACCGGCGCCATCGTGAAGGGCGTCGACATCTCGCACTACCAGGCGAACACCGACTGGGGGAGCGTCGCGACCTCGCGCGGCTTCGCCATCGCGAAGGCGACCGAGGGCGAGACGTACACCGATCCCGACTTCGCCTCGAACTGGCAGGGCATGAAGGACGCGGGGCTCGTCCGCGGCGCGTATCAGTTCTTCCACCCGGGCGACGATCCCGTCGCGCAGGCCGACTTCTTCACGAACACCGTCGGCCCGCTCGGCGACGGCGATCTGCCGGACACGCTCGATCTCGAGATCACCGACGGCCTCTCGGGCTCCGAGATCGCGGCGAACGCGCTCACGTTCCTCGCGCGGGTCGAGTCGAACAGCGGCAAGACGCCGATCGTCTACACGTCGCCCGGCTTCTTCGACGGCCTGTCGGGCACGGCGGGCTTCGAGCACTACACGCTGTGGGTCGCGAACTGGCAGGTCACGTGTCCCACGGTGCCGCTGCCATGGACGGGGTGGACCTTCTGGCAAGACGCGGACGACGGCACGGTCGCTGGCGTATCCGGCACGGTCGACACCGACCAGTTCAACGGCGCCGAGAGCGATCTCGTCGCGTTCGCCGGCACGCCCGCGCCGCCGCTGGCGCAGGTCAACGGCAACGACGGGCTCACGCTCGTGAACTGGGCGAGCGACGCGCACGCCGAGCTCTTCGTGAAGGCGCCGAACGGCGACGTCTCGCACACGTACACGGCCGGCGCGAACGACACGTGGTCCGCGCCCGCGGTGCTCGACGGCGGCGCGACGTGCGGCTTCGGCTCGGTGATGTGGCCCGCGCCGTACAGCTACGCCGAGGTGCTCGCGCCGCTCTCGCCGGACGGCGACGTCGCGCACCTCTGGTGGACGAGCAGCTCGGGCTGGAACACGTTCAAGGACCTCGGCGGCGCGGGCCTCCAGCACGTCTCGACGATCACGTGGCCCGACACGCACGCAGAGCTCTTCGCGCTCGGCCCCGACGGGAGCATCTGGCACGACCCGTTCGACTTCGCGTCGGTCGACTGGGCCGGCTGGACGAGCCTCGGCGGCGTGAGCTTCGTGACCGGCGCCGGCGTCATCGAGTGGACCGACGGCCACGTCGAGCTCTTCGCGACCGACGCGCAGGGCGCCGCGTGGCACTCGTGGTCGGGGTCGGGCGCCGATTTCCCGAACGGTTGGCACGCGTGGGCGTCGCTCGGCGGGTCGCTCGCGTCGCGCCCCGTGCCGGTGCGATGGGCGGACGATCACGTCGAGGTCTTCGCGCGCGGCACCGACGGTCACCTCTGGAGCGCGCCGTGGGCGAACGGCGACTGGCAGCCCTTCGCGGTCGTCGACGCGACCACCACGATCGACGGCGAGCCCGGCGCGGGCATGAACTTCGACGGCGGCGGCGGCGTCGCCGGCCCCGAGATCGTCGCGCGCCGGACCGACGGCGCCGTGGTGCACCTCTGGTGGGACGGCACGGCGTACAGCGCGTTCACGCCGCTGCTCACCCAGAGCGCAGGCGGCGATCCGTTCTTCTGGACGCGCCTCGACAAGACCGCGGAGGTCTTCGTCGTCGATCCGCACGGCAACCTCACGCATACCGCACGCGACACGTCGGGCACGTGGGCTGCCTGGGCGCCGATCGCGAGCGGCCCGTTCGATCCCTGCGCCGCGCCGTCGGAAGGCTCGGGCGGCGGCTCGAGCACGGGCACCTCGACGGGCACGCACGCGGGGACCGGGACGAGCACCGGCTCGGGTCACCCGGCGGGCGCGACGACCGGCTCCGGCCCGAACGCGAGCGGCGCAGGCGGCGGCGACGCGGATGCGTCGGACGGGCCAGGCTCGTGCTCGTGCCGGGCAGCCGGCGACGATCGCGCGCCGATCCCTCTCCCGCTGCTCGCGCTCGCGCCGGCCTTCGCGCTCTTGCTCCGCGCGCGCCGGCGTCGCGGGCGCTGATCTGCGGCGCGTCTCCCAGCGCGCCGCGTGAATGAACGCGCGCCCGAGCTCGTCTCGCTCGCGTGGGTTGTTTGGCCCGCGCCCTTCGACGGCGCGATCGTGTGGGCGTGCGCGCGGCCCTGCTCGCGTTCGTCGGCTTCGTCGGCCTCGCCGCGTGCATCCCGCGCGACGACGACGCCGCGCTCGACGCTCCGTCCGCCGTCGCGTTCGCCGAAGGTGACCCGCGCGCGGGCGCCGCGCCGATGTACCTCGCGCCGCCGAGCGCCGACGCGCCGCCGCCTTCGCCCGGCGCGCTGAACGCGGTCGTGTTCGCGACGTCGCGCGTCGGCGCTCCGTATTGCTGGGGCGGCGCGGGTCCCGCGTGCTTCGACTGCTCGGGCCTGACGAGCGCCGCCTGGCGCGAGGGCGGCAAGCGGATCCCGCGCACCTCACTCGAGCAGGCCGAGCGCCTGCCCGCCGTGCCGCTGTCGATGGCGGCGCCGGGCGACATCCTGTGGAAGCCGGGCCACGTCGGCATCTACGTCGGCGGCGGCTGGGTCGTCGCGGCCATCGGCAAGGGCGACGTCGTGCGCTACCAGCCCGCGAGCCACTTCGTCCGCGCGCTTCGCCCCTGATCGCCAGCGCCACCACCGCCGTGGCGCCGCCACGTCGAGCGAGCGGAGATGCCGCACAAAACGGCTGGCGCGCGCGCTGCTGAGGCTGGCTCCGTTGCTCGAACCACCGAGCGAAAGGACGGAGCTCTCATGAACGGACGAACGATCGCTGCGCTTGTCGGCCTCTCTTCCATCATCGCGTGGGCGGCCGCGTGCACCGCGCCTGCCGCGCCGCCGGCCGGCGAAGGCCAGACGGACAACATCGTCGGCGGCACGACCGCGACGGCTTACCCGGAGGCGGTGCTGGTCGACCTCTACAGCGGCGGTCAGCTCGTGGCCGCGTGCTCCGGCTCGCTCGTCGCGCCGAAGCTCGTGCTCACGGCGGGTCACTGCGTCTACGGCTACTCGTCGTGGAAGATCACGGCGCCGTTCGCGAAGGGCCAGACGTCGAACGCGACGAAGGGCGAGACGTACGACTGGACGGCGAGCGGCGAGTCGGTCGACCCGTCGATGCACGACCTCGGGCTCATCCACCTGTCGACCGCGATCACGCTCGACGCCTACCCGGCGATCGCGTCGTCGGCGCTCGCGTCGGGCGCGTCGATCGTGAACGTCGGCCGCATCCAGGACGGGCAGCTCAGCGACTCGGCGCTCTTCGTGAGCAAGTCGATCAAGGTCAAGCCGGGCTCGTCGTATGGCTTCCCGTACGACTACGAGTCGAGCGAGATCATCGAGCCGGGCGACTCGGGCGGCCCCGATCTGCTGCCCGGCGCGGCGCCGCACACGATCGTCGCGGTGAACTCCGGCGCAGGCGACACCGACGAGGTGCTCGCGCGGGTCGATCTCGTGCGCTCGTGGATCGAGGACGCGATCGCCGGCGGCAGCTCGAGTTCGAGCTCGAGCTCGAGCAGCTCGTCCACCAGCGGCGCCGGCGGTTCGAGCTCGTCCGGCAGCTCGAGCGGCGCCGGCGGCTCGAGCGCCTCGAGCTGCAAGCACGATCCCTGCGCGACGGGCGCCCGCCTCAAGAAGAGCTGCGATCCGTGCGCGACCGCCGTGTGCACCGCGGACTCGTACTGCTGCGCGCACACGTGGGACGACACCTGCGTCGAGGAGGCAGGCGAGCTCTGCGGCGCCCAGTGCGACGGCGGCTCCGGCGGCTGCGGCGACGTCACCGAGGCCGGCGCGTGCGACGGCGGCGACCTCGTCTACTGCGACAGCGGCGCGCTCACGTCGGTCGACTGCGGGGACTACGGGCTCGCGTGCAAGCTCGACAAGTCCTCCGGCGAGTACGATTGCCTGTAGCCGGCGACGCAGACGCGACCGAGCGAAGCGTCGCGCTTTGGGGCCGCTCGCGGCCCCATCGAAGCTTTTCTGCAGCGCGGGGGCGAAGAGCGCTTCGCCGTCGAAACGCGGCCTCGTGGTTGTCACGGTAGGTCTCGCCGACTAGGCTCCCGCCCCCGATGGCGCCCGGGCCGAGCTCTGCTCCACGCGACGCGCGCGCGCGCCTCGATTTTGGCCGGGTCGCGCGCGCCGCGGCGGGGCTGGCCGCGTTCGCCGCGGCGTCGGCCGCCGGCTGCATCTACACATCCGACGCGGGCCTCACGCCGCCGCTCACGTCGTTCTATTACCCGACCGGGATCGTCGTCTCGCCCGGCCGCTCCACGCTGTATGTCGTGAACTCGGACTTCGATCTCCAGTTCAACGGCGGCACGGTGCAGGCGCTGGACCTCGATCAGCTGCGCCCGCAGCTCGTCACGCTCGCCGACGCGTTCCTCGCCAAGAAGAGCGGGGCGGAGGCGTGCGCGAGCATCGGCCTCGCGCCGAACGACCAGTGCCTCGACGTGCCGCCGTTCCTCTGTGAGAACGACATCCTGAACCCGGGGCCGTGCGCGCCCATCCTCGGCGATCCGTCGAACCCGCTCGTGAAGAGCTACGCGACGATCGGCGCCTTCGGCTCCGGCCTCGTGCTCGTGACGAACGACGCCGGCCCGGCGGCGCGCGGCGCGCGGCTGTTCGTGCCGGTGCGCGGCGATCCGTCGATCACCTACTTCGACGTCGACGACGACCGCGACCCGAAGAACGTGGTCCACCCGTGCGGCTCGGACTTCTGCCTCGACTGCGGCGGGCAGGGGAGCGATCTGCGCTGCGACGGCCTTCACAAGATCGGGCAGAACCCGTACGAGAACACGCGCGACCTCGTGCTGCCGACCGAGCCCATCGGCATCGCCGCGAGCGACGACGGGCTCGCCCTCGTCGTCGCGCACGACACGGTCGACACGGTGAGCCTGTCGGTGAACAGCTGGGTGTCGAAGCCGTCGCTCCAGTTCACGCTCCCGGACCTGCCCGCCGGCCCGGCCGACGTCGCGACCATCCCCACGGCGAAGTACATCGCGGCGGCGCTCGCGGCGCCCAGCACCTCGTTCGACTACCAGCCGGGCTTCCTCGTCACGTACCGGGCGACGGCCGAGCTCGATCTCATGCGCTACGCGAGCGACAGCGTGGCGAGCCCGCCGCGCCCGTACATCACGCGCGAGAACGCCTACAGCCTCACGCAGAATCAGGACACGCGCGACTCGCGCGGCATCGTCGTCGACCAGACGGAGCGCAGCGCGTGCGAGGCGAAGTGCCCGGACGGCGACCTCCAGTGCCTCGCCACGTGCCTGATCAACGTGCCCTTGCGCGTCTTCATCGCGAACCGCGCGCCGTCGTCGCTGCTCGTGGGCGAGATCACGACGAAGCTCGTCATCAGCGACGGGGGCATCGTCACGGGCGCGACCGACGCGGTGAACGTCTTCCGGTCCGTCCCCCTCGATCAAGGGCCGTCGAACGTCGCGCTCGGTCAGGTGATCGACATGAACGGCCAGCTGCAGACGCGCGTCTTCGTCGTCTGCTTCGACTCGCGCTTCGTGTTCATGTACGACCCCGACGCGCGCATGGTCACGGGCACCTTCCGCACGGGCCGCGGCCCGCAGGCGCTCGCGCTCGACACCGACGCGAACCACAGCTTTCTCTTCGTCGCGCACTTCACGGACTCGTACCTCGGCGTGATCGACCTCGACGAGCGCGATCCGACGTTCGGCAACATGTTCGCCTCCGTGGGCGAGCCCTTGCCGCCGAAGGAGTCGAAGTGAAGCGCAGCGTCCCGAGGCGGCGCCGGCCGTGGATCGCGATCGGCGCGTTCGCGTCGATCGGCGCGTTGCTCGGCCTGGGCTCGCTCGCGTCTTCGATGACCGGCGGCTGCGCGCAGACGCCGATCGAGGTGCCGCTGCGCTCGCTCGAGCGGTCGGGCGCCGTGTCGTACGTGTGCC
>DASYCF010001086.1:0-3471 GCA_036500365.1 Byssovorax sp. | reverse complement strand
TACTACACGTCGAACGCGCCCTGGTTCGCGCGCGCGACGCCGCAGAACCTCGACAAGGCGCGCACGTGGGAGCTCGTGAAGGCGTTCGCGGACGAGGACGTCGAGTGGATCTTCCTCGACACCGGCGTGCAGCGGATGCTGCGCGACTACGCGCTCTCCCACGGCGAGGATCACGAGCTCGTCGACAGGCTGGTGCAGGTCGGCTCCACGCAGCGGCGCACCGTCGTGCACCACGTGCCCGGCCACGCGACCCACCTCCACGTCCGCTTCTCGAGCCCGATCGCGTGCGAGCTCGGCGCGCGCGCTGCGCCGCTCTACCGGGCCGAGCTCGAGCGCGTGGCGCTCGCTGCGAAGAGCCGCGCCGCCACCAGCGGCGCGAGCCGGTCCAAGACCGCCGCGGCCGCCGACAAGCAACCGACGAACTACTTCGAGCACCGCGTGCACGCGGGCGACACGCTCTATCGGCTCGCGGCGCGCTACGGCGTCACGGTCACGGCGATCCAGCAGGCGAACGGGCTCAAGGGCTTCGCGCTCAAGCCGAAGATGGTCCTCCGCATCCCGAAGCCTTGACGCTTCGTCACGCGACGGGCGGCGCGGTGAGCCCGGCGAGCTTCTCGTCCGCGAGCACGGTGTACAGGCAGCGGATGCGTCCGTCGGCGCCGATCTCGCCCTGGAGCACGATGCGCCGCGCGATGTTCGGCTGGTGCGGCGCGCGCTCGACGAGGAGCGCCGGCAAGCCGTTGAGCGTGAGCGGCGTCACGCCGACCACGGGCCCGCCGCGCGTCGTGAAGCCCAGGAACGCTTGCGTGATCCTCGCGGCGCCGTGGAGGGGCATCTTCGCGGCCGCGTAGTCACGCCCGCCGTCGCTGAGGCCGATCGCGTCGTCGGCGAGCACGGCGCGCGCGCCCGCCTCGTCGCCGATCGAGAGCGCGACGACGAACGCCTGGAGCGCCGCCTGCGTGCGCGCCGCGAGCGCGCGGCGATCGACGAGGCGCGCGCCCTCGTACGCGGCGAGCGCCTTGCGGGCGCGGTGACGCGTGACCTTCACGTTCACCTCCGAGATGCCGAGCGCGTCGGCCGCGTCCTTGCCCGAGTGGTCGAACACGTCGCAGAGCAGCACGACGGCGCGCTGGCGCGGCGTGAGCGCCTCGAGCGCGAGCAGGAACGCCATCGACACGCTCTCGACGACCTCGTAGCGGCGCGCGGGGCTCTCGCGATCGTCGGGCTCGAACGACGGCGGCTCGTCGATCGCGTCGAGCGTGCCCTCGGTCGGGACGGGCGCGGGGAGCCACTCGCCGCGATACTCGCGTCGCTTCCGCGCGCGCAGGCGGTCCTTCGCGAGGTTCAGCGCGACCTTCACGAGCCACGGCTTCGCGTCGCCAGGCTCGGCGGGCGGGCGCTCGATCGCGCGCACGAACGTGTCTTGTACGAGATCGTCCGCGTCGGCCGCGCTGCCGGTCATGCGGTAGCAGAGGCCCCAGAGGAGCCGCTCGTGCGCGAGGACGTCGGCCGGGAGCGCGGCGCGCGCGGGCTCGTTCACGCGGCCGCGCCTCGCGCGCTCGATGCCTCGTTCGCGCCTGCGAGCACGCCCTCGGCCGCGGCGCGCGCGCTCGCGAACGACGCGTCGGCGAGGAGGCCCGCGTCGCCGACCCAGTCGCCGACGAGCCACACGCCCCGCGTGTCGGCCGCGTCCACCCTCGGACGCGCGGCGAGGCCGCCAGGCGCCGCGCGGGCGGTGTCGTGCGACACCGTCATCCGCGGCAAGAACCGCGTGTCGACGACGCGCTCGCGCGCGCCCGGCTGCAGCGCCTCGAGCGCGCGGAGGAGGTCCTCCTCCTCGGCCGGCGCCTCGCCCGGCGCGAGGTAGCGCGCGATCTCGACGAGCGCCTGGCCGTCGGGCGCGAGATGGGCGAGCCCCGAGTGCACGGACACGTAGACGGGCTCGTCGACGCCGAGGAGGAACGTCGCGCGCGGGTTCGGCAGCGACGACAGCGCGACGCCGAGGCAGCTGGCCTCGACGGGCCGTGCCCGCTCGGCGATCGTCGCGACAGACGCGTCGTTCGGCAAGAGCGCGCGAGCCGCGGCCGGGCTCGACGCGACGATCACGGCGTCGGCCTCGACCGCGCGGCCGTCGGCGAGGCGCACGCGCCGCGCGGCGCCCGCCTCGACCTCGATCTCGGAGACGCGCACGCCCGTCTCGACGACGACGCCCGCGGCGCGCGCCACCGCGACGAGCCCGTCGACGAGTCGCTGCCAGCCGCCGTCGAGGTAGAGGACGTTGTGCTTCGCGACGTGCTGGAACTGCGCGAGCATGACGCCGGCGCTGAGCTCGTCGGGCGCGTTCGTGTACGTCGTGAGCCGCGCGAACGCCTCGATCGTCGCGCGCGCCGTCGCGTCGGCGAGGCCCGTGGCCGGGTCGTCGAGCCACGCGGCGAGCGTCGTGTCGAGGAGGGCGCTCGCGTCGATCCGCGTCATGCGCGCGAGCAGCCGCCCGAGCTCGAGCTTGCCGCCGAGGGGCAGGAGGCCCGTGGTCAAGAGCGAGAGAGGCCCCATCGGCAGCGTGCGCGCGCGCCCTTCGAAGAGCGCGTAGCCGCCCGAAGTCGGCGGCTCGCCGCCCGAGAACGCGACGCCGAGCTCCGCGAGCGCCGCCTCGGCCGGGCCGGCCTTGTAGAGCGCGTGCGGGCCGATGTTCATCACGAAGCCCCGCTCGACGCGGCTCTGCGCGCGCCCGCCGACGTGGGTCGCCTTCTCGAGCACGCGCACGCGCCTGCCGCCTCGGGCGAGGAACGCGGCCGTCGCCAGCCCGCCGAGCCCGCCGCCGATCACGATGACTTCGCTCCGCATGGTCTCTCCTCGGCCGCGCGCCGCGCGCCCTCGCCCATGACACGCCCGAGGTCGCGGAAAGGTTACACGCGCCGTCGATAGGTCCAGCGAGGACGTCGCCGAGGCCGGAAACGCGGGCGAGCTGGCCGCGCCTCGCCTAGGCTCGCCGCGTGATCGACCTCGCCGGCGTCTCGAAGCGGTTCGGCGACAAGGTGGCGCTCGAGCCGCTCGACTTGACGCTCGCCGCGAAGGGTCGGCTCGCGCTCATCGGCACGAGCGGCTGCGGCAAGTCGACGCTGCTGCGCCTCGTCATCGGCCTGCTCACGCCCGACACGGGCACGGTGCGCGTCCTCGGCGAGCCGGTCACGAAGGCGTCGGCGCGCGGCCTCAGGCACCGCGTCGGCTACGTCATCCAGGACGGCGGGCTCTTCCCTCACCTCACCGCGCGCGACAACGCGGCGCTGCTCGCGCGACACCTCGGCTGGCCCGAGGCGAAGATCCGCGCGCGCGTCGACGAGCTCGCGGAGCTCGCCCGGCTCGAGCCCGCGCTCCTCGACCGCTTCCCCGCCGAGCTCTCGGGCGGGCAGCGCCAGCGCGTCGGCGTCGTGCGCGCGCTCGTGCTCGATCCGGCGCTGCTCCTGCTCGACG
>DASYCF010001085.1:0-7761 GCA_036500365.1 Byssovorax sp. | reverse complement strand
AGCGCCTGGCCGGCGTCGACGCGCAACACGGCGGCGGACGACGACGCGTCCCACACCGCGAGCCACCCGTCGTCCGACACGGCGGCGACGCGCGCGCCGTCGCGCGAGAACGCGACCGCGTTCACGGCGTCGCGGAACTCGGCGAGCTCGTGCAGCAGGGCGCCCGTCGTCGCGTCCCAGATGCGCACGGTCTGGTCCGCGGACCCGGAGGCGAGGCGCCTTCCGTCGGGCGAGAACGCGACCGAGTGCACGCGCGCGCGGTGACCCTCGAAGCGCACGCGCTCCTCGAGCGACGCGGCGCCGAGCAGCACGACGCGCGCGCCGTCGCCGATCGCGACCGCCTCGCCGTCGGGCCGAAACGCGACCGCGGAGCCCGCGTCGAAGCCGTTCGGCACGTCGACGAGCGCGCGCGTGTGGGCGGCGTCCTCGAGCTCGGCGAGCGCGCGATCGAGGAGCCGCTGCGCGCCCGGCGCGTCGCCGAGCGCCTTCGCCGCGAGCCCCGCGTGGAGCAGCGCCTCGCCGAACGGCGGCGCCGCGCGCCACGCCGCGAGGAAGCGCTCGCGGGCGAGCTTCGGGTCGAGCTTCTCGAGGTCGAGCGCGCCGCGGTACAGCTTGTCCGCCTCGGCGCGCGCCGCGTCGCTCGGCCTCGTCGTCACGCCGCTGCGATCGATCTTGGCCGCGGCGGCGCGCGCGTCGGCAGGCGCGTCAGGCGCGCCGTCGATGCGGCCGGCGAGCGCGCGCGCGTCGTCGGACCGGCCGAGCTCCGCGAGCGCCGTCACGTGAGCGGCCCAAGACAGCGGGGCCGTCCGCGCGCACAGCGCGTCCGCCTTCGCGACGACCCGCTCGGCGCGATCGAGCTTCCCCTCGGCGACGAGCGGCGCCGCGCGTGCACGGAGCGCCACGGCGCGTGCGCAGGCCGCGAGGTCGTCACCCGACGCGCGCGGCGCGGCCCCGACCGACGCGTCCGGCCCGGCGCCGCCGCATCCGAGCGCGCCGAGGATCACCGCCAGCGCCAGCCGATCGCGCACGACGAGTCTTCTAGCAGGCGTCCGCAGAGGTTGCGGAGCCAACGCGTCGGCCCCGCACGCGCGCGGCGCGAACCCCCCGGGAAGAGCGGCCAGCCCGTTTGATCTGCGCCCACCCGGCCCGGCGGCTCGTTGAGGTGGGGCGCCGCAGCGCCGCCTCAACCGAGCGTCGAGGAGAGGGCGCGCGCTTCTCGAGCGGCGACGCGCTCGCGCATCCGCACGGCGACCGGAGCCGACTCGTGCTCGCGGAGGGCCCCTCGGACGATGTCGCGCGCGCGCTCCGTCTTGCCGGTGTGCGCGAGCTGCTGCGCGAGCGCGAGCGCGTGCGAGAGCCTGGGCGCGCGGCGCGCCGTCGCCTCGAGGACCTCGGTCGCCTCGTCGTCGCGGCCGACCGCGGCGAGCGCGCGGGCGAGCGCGGCCGACGCGCCGTGATCGTGGAACGCGGGGCGCGCGTCGACGAGACGCGACAGCGGCCCGACGGCATCTTCGTAGTCGGCGAGCTCGAGCTTGCAGAGGCCGAGCCCGTAGAGCGCGTCGGGATCGTCGGGCCGGTCGTCGAGCGCGGCGGCGAACTCCTCGGTCGCCTCGGCGAACGCGCCCGTGTCGTGCAGCCCGCTCGCGAGCCGCACGCGGTTCGCGAAGCTCGGCGACGCGCGGTACGCCTCGCGCAGCGCGTCGATCGACGGGACCTTCCCCGGCCGCACGAGCGCCTTCAAGAAGCCGAGATCGTAGTCGTCGATCTTGACCGCGAAGAAGTACACGAGCGGCCCGAACGGGAAGAAGAGCACCACGTACCAGTAGCGCTCGGGCTTTCGGCGCACGGCGTCGACCAGCATCCACACCGTGAAGATCATCTGCAGCGCGTAGAGCGTCCGTGCCATCGTCCCTCGTCGTCGGCAGTGTAGCGCGGCGCCCCGTCGCGCCGCGCCAGGATGGGCGTCCGCAGCGCCTCGAGGGTCGAACGCGAGGATGCGCCCGAGCGCGCCGCGGAGCCAGGGAGCGCTCGTTCAGTCGGGGAAAACCGTGTTGCGCGCTCGTGCGCTCTGGTAGGTTGCCTCACCGTGGACGCCCCGAGCCCGCCTCCGCTCCGTTGCCTCGGCGGCGGTGCGACGCCGGCCGATCTCGCGGACGACCTGCGGTGCGTGCGGCGGCTGCCGCCCGAGGCCGCGCGCTCGCTGTGGCAGGTCCTCGGGCCGAGCCTCGCCGACAAGCTGCCGCCCGAGGTCGAGCGGCTCCTCGACGTCTTCTGCGCGGCGTATCGGCTCGGCGACGACGATCTCGCGCGCGTGCTCAAGGCGTGTCGCTTCGTGCTGCGCGAGGCGGCGCGCGTCGATCTGCCGGCCGCCGCGTTCGGCGAGGATCTCGACCGCATCTGCCCCGACGAGCCGCTCGTCAAGGAGCTGCTCCTCGCCGGCTATGCGTCCGCGAAGGAGCAGATTCGGCGCGACGTGCTGCGCGGCGCGCTCGCCGACCACGGCAACCTGCTCGTCGGCGTGAAGTGGCGGCTCGACGACCTGCAGGCGACCGAGCACGCGACGAACCTCCGCGCTCGCGTCGCGCTGCTCACCCTCTCGTACCGCGACGGAGCGGAGACGCGACGGCTCACCCTCCAGGTGCTGCCCGACATGATGGGTGAGCTCAAAGGCATCTGCGAGCAGGTGCTCGCTTGAACGCGCGCGCGCCGCGCGGGGAGTCCGCCGATGGCTGACGACGACTACGAGTCCACGGACGACACTCCGGCGACCGACGCGATCAAATATTACCAGGTCGCCGTCCCGAACTTCACGAGCCAGTCCACGGCGACGGGCGTCCCGACGGTCGTGGCCGACGGGGCCGGCAACCCGACGTCGACGGCGATCGACGCGTTCTCGGGCAGCTCGTTCCTCCGCATCGGCTCGAGCCCGAGCGCGGCGGACTACGCCAGCGCGCCCTTCAAGAACAGCGCGCTCCTCGCCAAGCTCGTGGGCGACCCCACGGGGATCGTCGCGGCCGAGGGCATCACCGTCGCCGCGGGCGCCGTCACGAGCCAAGCCTACGACGACTCCAACGCCACGACGCTGACGACGACGCAGGGCTCGTCGAGCTTCGTCGAGGCGTTCGCCGACGGCGCAGGCAGCCAGAGCAGCACCTTCGGGACCCACCAAGATCCGGCGTTTCTCCTCGGCTTCGCGGACGACGTTCGCAACCGCGGTCCCCTGCAGGTGCCCGATCCGGCCCACGCGGGCCAGACGATCGACAACGCCCTCCGCCCGAGCGAGACGATGCTCCACGGCGCCGCCGTGGCGAATTCGAACCAGAACCGTCAAGCCGAGACGCTGCGTCTGCTCACCAAGGGTGGTTGGTGGGATCACTCCGACGGCAACCGCGTCACCACGACGTCCGGTGACAAGATCGAGGTCATCCAGGGCAACTACAAGCTCGTCGTGCTCGGGCGACAGCCCATCGACGACGCGACGAAGGGGAGCGACGTCAGCGGCAACGCGTTCATCACCGACGTGTCTGGCGGGCATTTCCAGGAGCAGTACCCGAGCCCGACTCCATGCATCAAGACCGTCGAGTACGTGCAAGACGCGGGCGGCGAGTGGACGCTCTATCAGGACAACGCCATCGGCAACCTCATCACGAAGCTCAAGGGCCGCACCGTGGACCTCTTCCAGGGGTCGAAGCGCGAGGCCTACGTGGGCAGCGACGGCGCGAGCACCGACGCGACGGGCGCGCTCGATCCGCAGCTCATCGCCGGCACGTGGGCGCAGAGCGTGTATTCGCAGACCGGCTCGGAGGACAAGATGATCGGGGCGACCTCGAGCTCGGCGTCGAGCCACTCGCCGCTCGCTGCCGCGCCCGACGGCGCGGTGGCCTCCAAGACGTGGGCGAAGAGGGTCTATTCGCAGACGGGCTCGATCGCGACGCCCGTCGGCGGCTCCGCGTCGGCCAGCGCGTTCCCCTCGAGCCGGCCGGGCGACGCGACCGGCCTCGACGACGGCGACGTCATGTCGGCGACGTGGGCGCAGCGCATCCTCTCGTACACCGGATCTTCCGACAAGCGCGTCCCCTACGTCTACGGCGAGACGTACGCAGGCGAGGTCAAGAGCGTGACCGACACGACGGGCGCCAACACGTCGATCGTCAACGCCGCGAGCATCAGCAGCACGACGACGGTTACCGGCGACGTGACCTCCACGCTGCTGTCGAGCGGCAACGTCTCGAACACCGCGTCTGCCGCGTCGGCGATCCAGAACCTCACGCAGGCGCTCGCCGTCGGGAACATCACCACCGCCGCGGCCGCTGTGGGCAACATCACGGCGGCGGGCGCGGGCATCCTGAACCTGAACGTGGGCGCCGACCTCGTGAACGTGAACGCGGGCCTGTCGCTCGTGAACCTGAACCTCGGGATCGCGATGATCAACATCGATCTGACGCCCATCAGCATCCACACCGGGTTCCTCGCGACCGAGCTCGCCGTCCAGCGATCGATCGTCGCGGCGAAGGTGGATCTCGGCGCCGACCCCGAGGCGATCAGCGCCGGCTCGGCAGCGGGCGCCGTGGCGAAGGGCGCCTTCGCGGGCCTGATGGTCGGCGGCGCCCTCGGCGGCCTCGTCGGGATCAAGGCTGACGCAGGTCGAAAGACGTAGCGGCGAGGGCGTTGACACCGTGAAGGTCAAGAACAGCACGCCGTTCCTCTTCGGCCCGAAGGTCACCTCGCGGCGGCCGCCGCAGCCCGAGATGACGCTCGTCGTGCGCGGCGCGTTCACGATCCGCCCGGGGGAGCCGCTCGCGCCGCTCGAGGATCAAGGCGCGTTGACGGCCGAGCTGTTCGCGCCAGACGACGACGAGCGGCGCGGCGAGTGCCTCTATCCCGGCGACTTCGCAGACTACAAGCTCAACGCCGAGGTGATGCTGCGCGGCACGTGCTACCCGCCTTCGAAGCGGCCAGTCACGGACTGCATGGTTCGCTTCGCGGTCGGCGCTTGGTCGAAGCTCCTCCGCGTCGTCGGGCCGCGCGCGTGGTCGGACCGAATGCCCGGCGCCGTGCCCTCGCAGCCGCTCTCGTTCACGGAGCAGCGCCTCGACTACGCGCAGAGCTTCGGCGGCCCCGGCTACGCCAAGAACCCCGCCGGCCAGGGCTTCGAGACCGACAAGCTGCCTTGCGTCGAGAGCCCCGCTGCGCCCGTGCGGTCGCGCCGCGACAGGCCCGAGCCCGCGGGGTTCGGCCCGCTCAACCCCGGTTGGGCGCCGCGCGCCGGGAAGGTGGGTAAGGAGTACGGCCGCGCGTACCGCGAAAAGCGAGCGCCCTATCATCCCGAGGACTTCGACTGGACCTATTTCCACGCCGCGCCCGCGGACCAGCAGCTCAAGGGCTACCTCCGCGGCGACGAGCAGATCGTGCTCGAGGGCCTGCACCCCGAGGCGCCGAGCGTCTCGTTCAGCCTGCCGGGCGTCCGCGTCCGCGCGTTCGTGAAGGACGCGCGCGCCCGCTTCCGCGAGGTCGCGATGAGCCTCGACACGCTCTTCGTCGACGCCGACGAGGGCGTGCTCTTCCTCACGTGGCGCGGCCTCGAGGCGGTCGAGGAGGACGACCTCGCCGACGTGAGCGTCGTCCGCGTCGCCGCCGAGTCGATGACCGACGAGAGGGTCCCCGCCGAGCGCTACGCGGCCGAAATCGAGGCGTTCGAGGCCGACCCCCTCGGGCTGCGCGCCGTGCTCCCGCCCGCGCTCGTCGAGATCGCGGAGCGCACCGCGGCCGAGGAGCGCGGGGAGGCCTCGCGCGACGAGCCCGAGCTCGGCTCGTCCGCGCGCACGGCGCGCCTCGTCGAGGGGTTCGTGTCGTCGCTGCCGGGCAAATCAGCCGCGGAGGTCGACGCCATGATGGCCGGGAGCGGCGCGAGCCCGGGCCTCCGCGACGCGCTGCTCAAGGCCACCGGCGGCGGCGCGGCGCCGCCCTTGATCCCGCTGAAGCCGGGGTCGGCCCCCGTCGTCAAGGTCGGTCCGCGGCTCCGGGCCGTGCTCGCGCAGGTCGACGTGGTCAAGCGCCAGGCGGCCGAGCGCGGCCAAGTCGTCCGCGGGCTCGAGCGCGTCGACGCGCTCGTCGGCGATCCGCGGCTCCGCGCCATCGACCCGACGTTCAAGCCGCCTCGCCCCGACGATCCTCCTCCCGAGGAGCCCGGCCCCGGGCGCAACCTGGTCGGACAGGACCTCTCCGGCCGCGACCTCCACGGCGTCGACCTCACCGGCGCCAACCTCGAGGGCGCCATCCTGACGCGGGCCAACCTGCGCGACGCGCGCCTCGCGCGCGCGAACCTCGCCTACGCGGTGCTCTACGAGGCCGACCTCAGCGGCGCCGACCTCACGGAGGCGGATCTCACGAAGGCGCAGGTGGCGCGCGCCTCGGCGATCGGGGCGCGGTTCGACGGCGCGACGCTCGAGCAGGCGTCGTTCGAGCGCGCCGACCTCACCGGCGCGAGCCTCGCGCGCGCCAGCGGGGCGTACGTGCGCTTCTCCAAGGCCAACCTGACGCGCGTGAAGGCGCCGGCCTGCGCCCTCCCGAACAGCCATTTCGACGACGCGCGCCTCGAAGGCGCGGACTTCACCGGCGCGTCGCTCACGTCATGTCTCCTCCGCGACGCGCGCGCGCGCGGCGTCACGCTCGCGCAGGCGAAGCTCACGCGCGCGAGCTTCGAGGGCGCCGACCTCCGCGGCGCGATCCTGACGGGCGCACGTGGCGACAAGATCGCGTGGATGCGCGCCAAGCTCGACGACGCCGACCTGCGGCACTCGTGGATGACGGGCGCGCATTTCATCGAGACCTCCGCGAACCGCGCGAGCTTCACCGAGGCGAACCTCAAGGAGGCGAGGTTCTACAAAGCGACGATGGAGTCCGCGTCGTTCGCGCGAGCGAACCTGCTGTCGGCCGATTTCGGCAAGGCGCGCCTCACGGGCTCGAGCTTCGCGGGGGCGAACCTCTACGACGCGAAGTTCCTCCGCGCGGCGGGCAAGGGCTGCGATTTTGCGGACGCGAACTTGAAGCGGTCGACGCTGGAGACGCAGCGATGAACGGCGCCGAGGTGCTCCTCTGGCTGCGCGCCGGCCGAGGGCTCGAGGGCGCGACGCTGGCCGCCCTCGAGCTCCGCGGCGCCGCGCTCCAGGGCGCCAAGCTCGCCCACGCGAAGCTCGCGGAGGTGCGCCTGCAGGGCGCGAACCTCGCGGGGAGCGAGCTCGCGGGCGTCGAGGCGATCGGCTGCTCCTTCCAGGAGGCCGTGCTCGACGACGCCGACCTCTCCGGCGCGCGCTTCGTGCTGACGAGCCTCCGCGGCGCGGCGCTGCGCCGCGCGCGCCTCACGCGCGCCATGCTCCCCGGCGCCGACCTGTCGGGCGCCGACCTCGCGCGCGCCGACCTGTCGCAGGCGGTGCTCGGCGGCGCGCGGCTCGACGGCGCGAACCTCGAGGGCGCGAACCTCACCGAGGCCAAGCTCGACGGCGCGTCGCTCGTGGGCGTCGATCTCCGCGGCGCCGTCCTCACGGGGGCGTCGCTCGTGCGGTGCGACCTGTCGCGCGCGGCGCTCCGCGACGCGGCGTGGACGGGCGCGAACCTCGCCGAGGCCAAGCTCGTCGGCGCCGATCTCGGCGGAGCGACGCTCGAGCGCGTCACGCTCGTGCGGGCCGATCTCCGCGGCGCCGTGCTGCCGAAGGCGCTCGTCGATTGCATCTGCGACGGCATCCGGCTCGGCGCGCCCGACCT
>DASYCF010001084.1:0-2115 GCA_036500365.1 Byssovorax sp. | reverse complement strand
CGAGCTGCGTCCGCGGGAGCGCGCGGGCGAGCGCGGGGAACGCCTGCATGAACGAGATCGACGCGGGCGGCGCGGCTGCGTCGACCGGCGCCGTCGAGGGCGCGCCCGGGGCAGCCGCGGGTCGCGCCGCGACGGACGTCTCGTCGGCGCGACAGGCGACGGCCGCGAGCGCAGCGAACAGGGCGCGGCGAGAGAGCTTCACGGGACGAAGAGTCGTAGCGCGCCGCGCGAGAGGCGCGAGCTGCGGCGGACACGCGTCGACGACGACCGCCGCGCGTCGAGCGGCTCCGGCGTTCGCCCGACGTGCAAACGGGGGGCCGGATCGCCCGGACCTGCTACGTTCTCTCGGATGCGCGGGCTCGCTCGACGTGCGCTCCTCGCCGCCGCGATCGGCCTGATCGGGTGTGCCCCCAAGCCCGCGGCGGCGCCGGTCGCCGCCGGCGGCCCGACGGGCGCGCCCGCGTGGCTCAAGCCGTACAGCGCGCAGCAGGAGGCGCTGCTCGCGCCCGTGCGCGAGCCCATCCACTCGCCGACGGAGCGCGTGTTCCCCGACCTCGAGCGCTTCGGCTACGCGGTGAACAAGCCGATGACGGACCTCGCGGAGCCGCTCAAGTTCACGCGCATGATCGCGACCGTCATCACCGAGTCGCCGCGCTTCTACGCGCTCGGCGAGGCGCCCGCCGATCTCGCGAACCTCGTCACGCAGTACGGGCCCGAGGCCGCGCGCGAGCCCGACGGGTGGTCGATCGCGCGCCGCGCCGGCGACGGCGGCGTGCTCGAGCGGGTGAAGGACGCCGCGATCGCGGTCCCCGACTTCCAGCGCGGCCAGGCGCTCGTCGCCGCGCACAAGCCCGACGCGGCCGCGGCCGCGTACGTCGCGGCGGCGCAAAAGTCGCCGCGTGTGCCTGCGGTCTATCTCGCGCTCGGCCGCGCGCTCTCGGCGGCCGGACACGCGACCGAGGCGGCCGCGGCCTACCGCTCGGGCGTCGCGGTCGACCGCACGTACGCGCCGCTGTACCTCGGCCTGTCGGAGCTCGCCGAGGCGCGCCAGGATCAGGACGAGGCGCGGCGCGAGCTCGCCGAGGCGCTCGCGTACAACCCGCCTTCGGAGGCCGCGAACGCCGCGGCGCGCAGGCTCGGCGGCGCCGGCACGAACCGCGTGCGGCCCATGTCGATCTTCCTCGACGTCGACTCGGTGGGCGCGATCCACGTCGGCACGGGGGCGGGCATCCCCGCGCAGATCTACGGCGGCTGCCGCGCCGTCATGCGCTTCGAGCCCGAGGTGCGCTCGGCGATGTACGAGCAGCCGCTCGACACCCCGTACTACCTCTCCGTCGTCGAAGAGGTCGTCTGCCTCGAGGCGTCGATCGGCGCGTACCTCTTCGATCGCACGAAGAACCCGAGCGCCGTCGCCGATCCGGAGATCGATCGACTCATCGACGTCGCGGGCGAGGACGGGCTCGCGGGCTACGCGATGTTCGAGATCCTCGGTCAGCGTCGCCCCGAGCGCGCGCGCCTCGCGCCGGACGCGACGCACAAGGCCATCGTCGCGTACGTGCTCAAGCACGTGCTCGGAGACGCGGAGCCGCCGCCCACGGGCGTCTACACGGCGTCGCGCTGAGATGCCGCGCGCGGCGACGGTCCACGCGCGCGTCGTCGCGGCTGCGAGCGCCGCCGCGCTCGCGCTGTGCCACGCGACGTCGAGCGCCGACCCGCCGGTCACGTGGCGCGCGGCGACCGAGTCCCCTCGCCCGTACGCGCCGACGTCGAGCCTCGCCGCGCTCTACGCCGCGTGTGGGACGCCCGACGCCGCGCTCGCCGAGGTCGCCGCCCGCGCCGCGCGTAGGCTCGTCGACGCGCGCGCGCTCCCGAGCTCCGACGAGATCGCCTTCGCGCTCCACGCGGCAGGAGATCCGCACCCGCTGCCGCGCGCGTACGGCATCGCGGGGGAAGGCCTCGACGAGGTCGACGTCACGGCGAAGTTCACGGCGCTGCTCGCCGGCGCGCGGAGCTTCGGCGTCCGGCGCTGCGGCGTCGCGCGGGCCGACGGCGCCGACGGCAGGGCGGCGCTCGACGTGATCACGGTCGACGCGATGGCCGACCTCGCGCCGGTGC
>DASYCF010001083.1:0-2149 GCA_036500365.1 Byssovorax sp. | reverse complement strand
CTCGAGCTCGAGCTCCAGGCCGAGGTCGACAAGTACCTGTTGTTCGCGCACGCGGGCCCGTTCGCGCGAGGCTTCCACGTCGAGCGGGCCGCGCGCGTGCGCGAGCGCCTCTTCGGAGGGCCGGCGTTCCTCGACGCGAAGGGCACCGTGCCCGGCGACCGCTACCGCCTGGCGAACGACCTCGCCGCGCGCTTCGCGCTCCGCATCGAGCAGGCCGCCGCGCGCGACGGACGCCTCGACGGCATGCGCGCCGCGCTGCGCCGCTTCTACGGCGCCGGCCAGGCCGAGAAGATCCAGCTCGCGCAGGCCGCCTGAGCCCACCTCGAAATGCTGTAGCGTCGGCGATCGGTGATGCCTCGCGCCGTCGCGCTCCTGTTCGCGCTCGCCCTTTCGTTCGCGCCGTCGATCGCGCGCGCCGACGCTCCCGCGAAGATCGAGCCGACGTACGTGTTCTGCAGCGGGCGCGCCGCCGTCGCGGTCGCGCTCGGCGTCGTCGTGCTCGCGTTCCTCGTGAACCGCTACGCGCCGAGCAAGCGGCGGCGCATCCGCAGGAACGTGAGCCTCGCGCTCGTCTACCTCGCGGCGTTCGGCGTGAGCGCGGCCGGGGCGGCGCTGGGTCAGGCGACCGTCGCGCACGTCGCCGGCGAGGTGGCGGAGCTCCTCGGGCTGCTCGCCGCGATCAACGTCGTCGGCACGACGCTGTTCGACCTCGGCCTGCCGGCGATCGGCGTCGAGGTCGCGACGATCGTGAGCGACATCGTCGTCGGCGCCGCGTACGTCGTCGCGACGATGGCGACGGCGCGGCGCCTCGGCGTCGACCTCGCCGGCATCCTCGCGACGAGCGCCGTCGTGGGCACCGTCTCGGCCATCTCGCTCCAGCCGACGCTGAGCAACGTGATCGGCGGCGTCGCGCTCCAGCTCGACTCGTCGTTGAAGGTCGGCGATTGGGTGCAGCTCGAGAACGGCAAGCAGGGCCGCGTGCGCGAGATCCGCTGGCGCCACACCGTGATCGAGACGCGCGACTGGGACACGCTGATCGTGCCGAACGTCGCGCTCCTCGCCGGGACGATCCAGATCCTCGGCCAGCGCGAGGGCCAGCCGATCCAGCACCGCATGTGGGTGTACTTCAACGTCGACTTCCGCTTCAGCCCGGCGGAGGTCGTGAAGGCGGTGCAGGACGCGATCTCGTCCGCGCCGATCGAGGGCGTCGGCCTCGACCCGCCCCCGAACTGCATCTGCTACGACTTCGCGCGCGAACACAAAGACAGCTTCGCGTACTACGCCGTGCGCTACTGGCTCACGGATCTGGCGCGCGACGATCCGACGAGCTCACGCGTCCGCGAGCGCATCTGGACTGCGCTCCGCCGCGCGAACATCCCCCTCGCGATCCCGGGCGCGCACCTCTGGATCGAGCGCGACGGCGAGGGCCACAAGGCGCGCAAGCACACGCGCGAGATCGAGGCGCGCATCGAGGCGCTCACGCACGCGACGTTCTTGACGCCGCTGCACGACGAGGAACGCGCGACGATGGCGCGGAACCTCAAGTACGCACCCTTCGCGCCCGGCGAGTGCGTGACGAAGCAGGGCGCGATCGCGCACTGGTTCTACGTGATCATCTCCGGCTCGGTGGAGGTGCGCGTCGACGTCGACGATCACGAGAAGGTCGTCGCGCGCATCGACGCGCCTGGCTTCTTCGGCGAGATGGGGCTGATGACGGGCGAGCCGCGCATCGCCACCGTGGTCGCGCTGACCGAGGTCGAGTGCTACCGCGTCGACAAGGGCGACTTCCACCGCGTGCTGAAGGAGCGCCCCGAGATCGCGAACGAGATCTCGACCCTGCTCGCCCAGCGCCGCATCGAGCTCCTCGCCGCGAGGAGCGACCTCGACAAGGAAGCGAAGCAGCGCCGCATCGACGCCGAGAAGGAGCGCATCTTCGACAAGGTGCAGTCGTTCTTCGGCCTCGGGAAATAGGCGGTCCGGCGGCGCGCGCTCAGGGCGCGGCGCGATCGGCGCGGGTCACGCGCTCGCGGTACGCGGCCATCGCGCACGTGACGAGCGCGAAGCCCGTGCCGAGCGAGAAGCAGAAGAATGCGCGCGTGGGCCACGCCGCGGCCCCGGCCGCCGCCGCGATCAGCGCGGCCGAGGACAG
>DASYCF010001082.1:0-1663 GCA_036500365.1 Byssovorax sp. | reverse complement strand
TCGCGCGCGCCGCGCTCGCCGTCGCCGCGCCGGACGGCTCGATGTCCGCGCGCGGCGTCGTGTTCCGCGTGGGGCCCGAGATCGCCCTCACCGAGCCCGGGCGCGCCGCGTGGCTCGCGTGGTCCGCGCGCGCCGGGCTGTACCTCGTCGCCCTCGAAGGAGACGCCGCGCCGACGGCGACCGCGGACAGCGCGACGCGCGCGGCGTTCGCGCTCGACACGGGGCCGCGCCTGCACGTCGCGCTGCCGTCGGTCGCCGCGTCGCTCGTCGTGGGCGCCGACGTGGGGGCCGCCCTGCGCGCCGTGGGCCTCGACGACGGCGCCGCGCGCGTCGCGTCGCTCGGGGGCGCTGGCTTCCTCGCGACGCTCGGCGTCGCGACGGGGCTCCCGTGAGCGGGCTGCGCGCGGCCGGCGTCGCCGCGGCGATCGCGATCGCGCTGGCGACGCTGCGCTGCACCGACGACGCGGAGCTCCTCGAGCCGGGCGCGGGGGGCGCGTCGACGACGGCCACGGGCGGCGCGGCCGGGGCGGCGATCGGCGGCAACGGCGTCGGCGGTCGCCCCTCGGAGGGTGGCAGCGCGACGACGAGCAGCTCGACCGCCTCGGGACGCGGCGGCGGCGTCGCCTGCGCGCTCGCTGCCGTCGGGGACGCGTGCGCGTCCGCCTCCGATTGCTGTTCGGGCTGGTGCGCGGGCGGCCCGCCCACGTGTCAGCCGGCGATCGGCTGCGAGGGCGAGGGCGAGCCATGCAGCTTCGCGTCGGCCTGCTGCTCGCTCGGCTGCGCGCCCTCGAGCGAGGGGCGCGTGTGCGACGGCGCCGCGCCTTGCTCGAGCGAGGGCGGCGCGTGCGCGCTCGGCAGCGACTGCTGCAGCGGCCTCTGCGTCGCAGGCGCCTGCGCGCTGGCGAGCTGCGGGGCCGCCGGCGAGCTCTGCCAAAACGACGGTGGTTGCTGCTCCGGCGCGTGCCGCCCCGGCGCCCCCGGCCAGAAGCGGTGCGCCCTGCTCGAGGCGTGCCGCGTCGACGACGAGCAGTGCGTCGGCGCCGGCGACTGCTGTTCGGGGCGCTGCGTCGTGGGCGCGGACGACATCGCGCGCTGCGCGGCGCTCAGCGCGTGCGCCACGGCCAGCGGCGCCTCGTGCGCGAACCAGGTCGGCGAGGTCTGCCAGAACGACGCCGCCTGCTGCTCGGGGAGCTGTCGCCATGCGCCGAGCGGGCCGAAGAGGTGCGTCGCCGCGGGCGGCTGCTCTCGACAGTGCGAGCTCTGCGAGAGCGACGCCGCGTGCTGCTCGGGCGTGTGCGAGCAGACGACCGACGGGGTCCGCCGCTGCGCGCCGTCGGCCACGACGACGTGCACCGCCGTCGGCGATGCCTGCGCGGCGCCGTGCTGCGACGGCGCGACGTGCGCGGGAGCGCCGAGCCGCTGCGCGCTGGCGCCGTCGGCCGGCGCGCCGGGATCTCCGTGCGCGCTGCCGACCGACTGCGCGAGCGGCGTCTGCGCGCCGGGCGCGGCAGGCGTGCTCGCGTGCGCGCCCGGCTGCCTCGCCGAGGGCGCCGCGTGCACGTCCTCGACCGACTGCTGCTCGCCGAGCGACCACGCGTGTGAGCCGACGTCGGGCACGGAGACGTGCGTGCCGATCGTGACGCCCCAGTAGCGGGCTCGCGCT
>DASYCF010001081.1:0-5320 GCA_036500365.1 Byssovorax sp. | reverse complement strand
GCCTGCGCTGAACGCGATCGCGCGGCGCGCCGGGGCCGAGCTCGGCGCTCCGCCCGCGCCGCCGACCACCTTCACCGACGACGTGCTTCGAGGCGCCGCGTCGATCGCGCTCTCCGCGGCAGTCGGCCTGCCGATCTTCGCGCTGCTGTTCGCGGTGAACGTCGCGTTTCCCCCGGCGTCGGTCGTCACGTTCCCGCTCAAGCTGCTCGTCGTCGCCGTGCTCGTCGCGTGGGACCTCTGCGACTATCCCCTGTCGCTGCGCGGGCTCACCATCGCCGAGCGGCTCCGGTTCATGCGCGAGAACTTCGCCGCCGTCGTCGGGTTCGGGCTCGGGCTCGCGGCGATCTCGCTCGTGCCGCTCGCGCTGCTCGTCGTCTTGCCGTGCGGGGTCGCGGGCGCCGCGCGGCTCACGGCGCTCGCGGATCGCGGCGGCTCTGCTCGCCCGGGCCGCGATCGCCGCCGGCGCGCATAGGCATTGCCGCGGCGGCCGCGCGCCCCCAAAGAACCAGGCCCATGTGGGACCGCTTCCTTCGAGCGTGCCGGCGCGAGCCGACCGACGTGACGCCCGTGTGGTTCATGCGCCAGGCCGGCCGCTACATGGCGGAGTACCGCACGCTCCGGGAAAAGCACACGCTGCTCGAGATCTGCAAGCACCCGGAGCTCGCCGTCGAGGTCACGCTCCAGCCGCTCCGCCTCGGCATGGACGCGGCGATCCTCTTCGCCGACATCCTCTTGTTGCTCGAGCCGATGGGCGCGTCGTTCGAGTTCGCGAAGGGCGAGGGCCCCGTCATCCACGAGCCCGTGCGCGACCGCGCCGCGATCGATCGGCTCCGCGTGTTCGACGCGGAGGAGGGGCTGCCCCACGTGCTCGAGGCCGTGCGCCTGCTGCGCAAGGAGCTCGACCAGAAGACGCCGCTCATCGGCTTCGCGGGCGCGCCCTTCACGATCGCGAGCTACCTGATCGAGGGCGGCAAATCGAGCGACTACAAGCTCACGAAGCAGATGATGTGGGGCGAGCCCGCGACGTTCTCCGCGCTGATGGGCAAGATCGCCGAGGTCGTGCGCCGCTACCTCCGCGCGCAGATCACGGCCGGCGCGCAGGCGGTGCAGCTCTTCGACTCGTGGGTCGGCTCGCTCTCGCCCGCGGACTATCGCGAGCATGTCCAGCTGCACGTGCGCACGATCTTGCAAGACGTCGAGCAGGCGGGCGTGCCCGTCATCCACTTCGGCACCGGCACGGCGACGCTGCTCGAGGCGCAGCGCGAGGCAGGCGGCACGGTCATCGGCGTCGACTGGCGCTCGCCGCTCGGCGAGGCTTGGAAGCGCATCGGCCACGATCGCGCCGTGCAGGGCAACCTCGACCCGCTCTTGCTGTGCGCGCCGCGCGACGTCGCCGCGCGGCACGCGCGCGCCGTCATCGCGGAGGCGGGCGGTCGCGTCGGCCACATCTTCAACCTGGGTCACGGCATCGTCCCCGAGACGCCCGTCGACCACGTGAAGGCGATGGTCGACCTCGTGCACGAGACGCCGCGCCCCGCGAGCCCGGCTTGAGCGTCGTCGTCGTCGGCGGCGGCGTCACGGGGCTCACCGCCGCCTACAAGCTCGCGCGCGGCGGCGCCGGCCCGGTCACGCTGCTCGAGGCGCGCGCGCGCGTCGGCGGGAACATCCAGACCGAGCGGCGTGACGGCTTCGTCATCGACGGCGGCCCCGACTCGTTCGTCGTCACGCGCCCGCAAGCGGCGGCGCTCTGCAAGGAGCTCGGCCTCGAGGCCGACCTCATCCCGACGACGCCGAAGAACCGCAAGGTCTACATCGCGCGCGGCGGCGACCTCCTCACGCTGCCCGACGGGCTGATGCTGGGCGTGCCGACGCGCTTCTTGCCGATGGTGACGACGCGCGTCTTCTCGTGGGCAGGCAAGGTGCGCATGGGCCTCGAGCCGCTCATGCCGAAGGCGGAGCGCGGCGCCGACGAGTCGATCGCGCGCTTCATGCGGCGGCGGCTCGGACGCGAGGCGCTCGAGCGCATCGCCGAGCCGCTCCTCGGCGGCATCTACGCGGGCGACGTCGAGTCGATCAGCATGCGCGCGTCGTTCCCGCAGCTCGTCGACATGGAGGACAAACACGGGAGCCTCATCAAGGGCGCCCTCGTCGAGCGGCGCGCGCGCGCGGCCACGGCGACGCTCAAGGACCGCGGGGCGGCGCCGAGCCCGTTCTTGTCGCTCTCCGGCGGCATGGGCCAGCTCATCGACGCGCTCGCGGCGGCGTTCGTCGAGGCGGGCGGGATGGTGCGCACCGGCGCCCGCGTCGAGGCGATCACGACGGCTGGGAGCGGCGTCGGGGGCTTCTCGGTGCGCGTGCGCGACGCCGCCGGCGAGGCGTCGACCCTCGAGGCCGATCACGTCGTCGTCGCGGCGCCGGCGCACGCCGCGTCGAGCGCGCTCGCCGATCTCGACGCCGAGCTCGCCGAGCGGCTCGCGACCGTGCCGTACCTCTCGACCGGCACCGTCGTGCTCGCGTACGCGCGCGTCGACGTGCCGCACGCGCTCGACGCGGTCGGCGTCGTCATCCCGAGGTCCGAGAAGCGACGCGCGCTCGCGGCGACGTTCATCTCGAGCAAGTGGGCGGCGCGCTGCCCGGACGACATGGTGCTGCTCCGCGTGTTCGTCGGGGGACACCGCGACCCGCGCGCGCTCTCGCTCTCCGACGACGAGCTCGTCGCCCTCGCCCGCGACGAGCTCGCGGCCCTCGTCGGGGTGCGCGCGCGACCGGCGATGAGCCGCGTGTTCCGCTTCGAACGCGGCAACCCGCAGCCCGTCGTCGGCCACGGCGCGCGCGTCGCGCGGATGAGGGCGCTCGCCGCGCGCCACCCGGGCCTCTGGCTCGCGGGCGCCGCGTTCGACGGCGTCGGCATCCCGGACTGCGTGCGTCAGGCGAACGAGGTCGCGGCGAAGATCCTGGCCGCGCGCTGAAGCGGCTCAGTTCAAGAGCTTCCGCGACAGGTGCTTCACGGCCTCTTTCATGGCCGGGCCCATCGCGCTCTCGACGGCCTTCGACGTGTGGTCGCCGCGCACGAGGATGGCGCACGAGTCGCCCTCCGTCTGGAAAGAGACGACCGGCGTGCGATGATCGCGACTGGCGGGGGCCGAGTCGTCGAAGTCCACGTGCGACGCGATCGCACGGACGGGCACCTGCACGTCGAGCGATCCCACCTTGAGCTGCACGAAGCCCACGATCTCGTTGTTGGAGAGGGATTGCATGAAGAGGAACGTGTGTCGGCCCTCGCTCTTGGCAAGAGCGGGGCCACGCCTCTGCCGTTTCGCCCCGGTGGGGCCGCTTCGGCCCGGTGGGGTCAGTTCTTCAGCGCGGTCAGCCGGTCCGCCATGATGCTGCGGTAGTTCCTGTAGACCGTCAGCACGATGGCGAGGGCGATCGCGGCCTCGCTCGCGGCGAGGACGATGATGAACACGGTGAAGACCTGACCCGCGACACCGCCCGTGACGAAATGATTGAACGCCACGAAATTCAGCGCGGCGGCGTTCAGGATGAGCTCGACCCCGAGCAGGATCCCGACGGCGTTCTTGCGCGTCATCACCGTGAGGAGGCCGAGCCCGAACAGGACCGCGCCGACGCTCAGGTACGCTTCGAGGCCGACCTCCACGGGCTTACTCCTTCTCCCACGCGCGCTTGACGGCGCGGCGGGCGAGGACGACGGCGCCGATCATCGCGCCGAGCAGGACGACGGAGCCGACCTCGAACGGGAGCAGGTACTCGCCGAGGAACGCGTGGCCGAGCTTGGCGGTCGACGGCATCGCGGGGCGATCTTCGCTCGGCCACGCCGTCGTCGTCGCGACCTTGCCGAGGACGACGAGCAGCGCCGTCACGAGCCCGAAGGCGACCGCGAGCCCTTGCCGCGGGTTCGACACCTTCATGTCCTCGATCCGGCTCGTCAGCATGACGGCGAAGAGGATCAGCGTGAGCGTGCCGCCGACGTAGACGAGGATCTGCGTCGCCGCGAGGAAGTCGGCGGAGAGCGTGATGTAGAGCCCCGCGATCCCCATGAACGTTCCGAGCAGCGCGAGCGCCGAGTGGATGATGTTCTTCGAGAACGCGACGATGCCCGCGGAGCCGAGCGTGAGCGCGGCGAGGGCCAGGAACGCGACGGCACTCAGGGGAGGCATGAACCGGCGCGAACCCTAGTCAACCGCTGCCGTTTGTTCAAGCGGCAGTCAGGCGGGCGCGGGGGCTTCGGCGACGGGGGCCGCCGCGTCGGCCGGCGGAGCGGCGGGGGCGCTCGGGTCCTGGCCGGCGGCGATCTTGTCGGCCGTGTCGGGGCCCTTGTAATAGACGTCCATCGCGTAGCCGAGATCGGCCGTCGCCTCGGCGCCGCCGGGCTCGCACTTCGACGGGTCGAAGTCGGCGCCGCCGGCCATCGCCTTGGTGTAGTCGTAGCAGGTCGGGTAACCGCAGGCGCCGCAGTCGGTCTGCGCGGTGAGCGTCTCGAGCAGGCGGGCGAACTTCTCGACGTCGCCCTTCGGCGTGGCGACGACGCTCGGCTTGATCTGCGCGGCCTTCTCGGGGTTGACGGCGACCTTGCCCTGCTTCTTGCCGCCGCCGGCTTTCTTCTTCCCGGTGCCGGCGTTTTGCTTGCGCCAGATGGCGCGGAGCTCGTCGAGCTTGGCGGGGTTGTCGCGCATGGCGCGCTCGCGGGCCTCACGCGCGTGGGGGCCGTACTCGCCGACGGGCACCTCGCCGAGGTCCTTCGGCGCCTTCCAGAACGGGGCGAGCGTGCCCTCGGGGACGAACTTGAACGTGAGGTGGTCGAGCGTCGGCGCCGACCCCTCGAACTCGCGCGTGTGGCGGATCGCGCCCGTCGACTCGAACTTGCACGCCTCGACGCAGAGGCCGCAGTACATGCATTTGCCCATGTCGATGTCGAAGCGGCTCATCGACTGCTTCTTCGTCGCCGGGTCCTTCACGAGGTCGATGGCGATGCACTCGATCGGGCAGGCGCGCTCGCAGCGCTTGCAGCCGGTGCAGATGTCCATCTGCACTTCGAGGAAGCCGCGGTAACGGGGCGGGAGCATCTCGCTCACAGGCTTGTCCGTCTTGTCCGGGTATTGGACGGTGATCGGCTCGCGGAACATATGCGAGAAGGTGACCGCCATCCCTTCGAGGATGGTCGTCGCGGCCGATTGGATGCTCTTGATGTAGCTGGCCAGGTCCATTGTTTGCGCCGCGAGGCGATATAGGCGCCGTTCGCGAGGGTGTCGAGGCTACCACAACCTCGGGCCTTCGCGATGCGCGCCCGTCATGCGAGCAT
>DASYCF010001080.1:0-1714 GCA_036500365.1 Byssovorax sp. | reverse complement strand
CCGAAGGCAACGGCGCGCGCCGGCACCTGCCGCGGCGACGCGTGGGCCACTTTGGGCTTTGCGCCGGGGCGCCGTCATGGTCCCGTCGTCGCGGGGCGCGTGGGATCGGCGGCAGGACCGGCCCCGCGCGCGATGGTCGAGCGTCCGGGGGGACCGGAGTCCGATGGACCACGTCCTCTATTTTTGCGCTTCACCGGCCATCGCCCGCGCCACGCAGCAGGCCCTCGAGCAGGCGGCCGCGCGGCTCTCGCCGGCCCGCGCCGGGCGCGTGCGGGTCTCGTACGAGTCGGGCGCCGCGCGAGCGCTCATCCGGCTCCGGTCCGGCGGCCTGGACCTCCTCGTGGTCGACGCGCGCGGCGACGACGGCGACCTCGAGGGCAGCCCGAGCCTCTCGCTGCTCCGCGCGATCTTCGACGCGCACGACGTGGCGCGCGTCCTCGGCCACGAGCGCGCGATCGCCGTCGTCGGTCCGAACGCGCACGGCGCCGCCGTCGCCTTCGAGGCGGGGCGGCTGCACCTCGGCGGCGTGGTCACCGTCGACGAAGAGGCGGACCTCGTCCGCGCGATCGAGCCCGTGTGGGAGCGCATCGTCGCCACGTGCGGCCGCGCGCGCGACGGCAAGGTCGCGCTGTGCCTCGCGGGCGGCGGCGTCGAGGGCCTGCTGTGGGAGCTCGGCGTGCTGCGCGCGCTCGACTCGTTTTTGCCCGGCCGATCGATCGGCGGCGCCGACCTCGTGTGCGGCATCAGCGCGGGCGCGATCCTCGGCGGCCTGCTCGCGAACGGCCTGTCGCCGAGCGTCATCCAGCAAGGCCTCGAGACGGGCAACGATCACCTCCGCCCGATCAACCGCAGCGAGCTCTTCGATCTCGACGTGCGCGAGATGACGAGGCGCGCCGGCCGCCTCGGCTGGGACGTGGTGCGCGGCAAGCGCTCGGCGTTGTCCGCGCTCTTCCGCCTCGCGCCCGCGGGCGTCTTCGCGGGGCGCGGCCTCCGCGGCTGGCTCGAGGAGACGTTCGCGAGGCCTGGCATGATCGATCGCTTCGAGGATCTGCCGCGCAAGCTCTTCGTCGGCGCGACGGATCAGGACACGAGCGAGCACGTCGTCTTCGGCCGCGCGGGCGCGCCGCGCGTGCCGATCCACCGCGCCATCCGCGCGTCGACGGCGCTCGCGCCGTTCTACGCGCCCGAGGTGATCGAAGGCAGGCACTTCATCGACGGCGGCTTCACGCGCACGACGAACATGCGCGTCGCGGTGCAGGAGGGCGCGACGCTCGTCATCCTCGTCGATCCGCTCGTCCCGAACTCGAGCGCGAAGCCGGGCCACGTGGCCGAGCGCGGCGCGGTCTACGGCGCGATGCAGGGGCTCAAATCGCTCATCCACGGCCGCTTCGACAAAGCCGTGCCGACGCTCCGCGCGATGTATCCGCACGTCGCGTTCCACCTCTTCCAGCCGGGCGAGGAGGCGCGACGCGTGATCGCCGGCTCGCCGATGAAGTACTTCTACCGGCCCGAGATCATCGACATCGCGTTCAAGGAGACCGTGCGGGAGATCCGCGCGGGCCGCTGCGCGCACCTCTCGCGTGACTTCGAGCGCCACGGCTACGCGTTCAAGGATCCGGCCGACGCGCGCCAGCCGTTCTCGAGCGAGCCGACCGACCTCCGCGTCGCGCTCAGCTGACGCTCGTCGACCGGCGCGGCAGGCGCGAGCGCTCCG
>DASYCF010001079.1:0-6932 GCA_036500365.1 Byssovorax sp. | reverse complement strand
CCACCCCGCGGTTCTCGAACGGCATGACGGCGGCCACGTCGTCGCGTGCGCCGAGCTCGCGCGTGCGATCGGCCCACACCGAGAGGATGAGCTCGACGTGCGCCCACGGGAGACCGCCGAGCGAGCCCGCCGGGTCTTGCGTGAAGACGACCACCTCGCAGGCGCCGCGCGCGGGCGCCGTCGGGACGATGCTCCGCGGCGGGTCGTGCGCGTCGGCCCGGAGCGTCGCGAACCGGTTCTCGAACACGGCGACGTCGTAGTCGCCGCTCGGCACCTCCGTCGGCGGACGACCGGGGACGGTGGGCGCGAGCGGGTTGTACTCGGGCGGAGGAAGGAAGGTGCGAGACTGCCTGTGAGCCGCGTAGGCCACCCACTCCTCGCGCAGCGGGTGCCACCTGAGGTGCGGGTTGCCGTGCTGCGCCGCCTCGTCGATCGGCGACGGCGCCTCGATCGCGGGATCGATCGGCGCGCGCCCGTAGAGCCAGAGCCGCCTGCCATCGGGCTTCCGGAGCTCGCGCCGGTGGACGACGCTCACGGCGCCACCGCGTCGCGCAGCATGATCTCGTGTTGGGCCAGCGCGACGCGCGTCGCCGCCGCGATCTGCTCGATGGGGAACTTCGGCGTGCGATCCGCGTAGAGCAGCCCGTTGGCCTCCTGGAACGTGTCGGCGAACTGCGTGTAGCAGAACCCGGCGAACAGCTCGACGCTGCGCACGGCGTCGAGGAGGGCCGCATAGCGCTTGCGCAGATCCTCCGCGTCGCTCGCCTCGGAGTACCCCCACACGAGCGACGGGTGGCGCGAGAGCGCGATGCCGCCGAACTCCGAGAGGACGATGGGCGGGTCGGTCTCGGCCTGCCGCGCGAGCACGAGCTGCCGCCCGCCGGGCCGCTCGCGCTTGAAGAGCTTCGGCAGATCCTCGTAGCCGGCGTACCTCCGCGCGAGGCGCGAGGCGCTCGACTCGTAGTCGTGGATGCCGATGACGTCGGTGACGATGCTCTCCCAGCCGTCGTTCCCGACGACGGGCCGCGTCGGGTCGAGCGTGCGCGTCAGGTGATAGAGGGCGCGCACGTAATCTCGCTCACGAGGGCTGTCGGCCAGGTTGGGGACGCCCCACGATTCGTTGAAGGGCACCCACGCGACGACGCACGGGTGGCTCGCGTCGCGGCGCAGCACGTCCATCCACTCGCGGGTGAGGAGATCGACGCTTCGCGCCGTGAACCGATACGCGCTGGGCATCTCGGCCCACACGAGCAGCCCGAGGCGATCGGCCCAGTACAGGTAGCGCGGGTCCTCGATCTTCTGGTGCTTTCGAACGCCGTTGAAGCCCATCGCGCGGGCGAGCTCGACGTCGCGGCGGAGGGCGTCGTCGTCGGGCGCCGTCATCCCGGTCTCGGGCCAGTAGCCCTGATCGAGCACGAGCCGAAGCGGGTACGGACGGCCGTTGAGGACGAAGCGATCGCCCTGCACCGCGAACGAGCGCAGGGCACAGTAGCTCTCGACGCGGTCGATCTCGCGGCCCTCCTCGTCGAAGAGGACGACGATGGCGTCGATCAACTTGGGCGCCTCGGGGCTCCAGAGGAGCTCGTTTCGGAAGTCGTCGATGCCGGGGTCCGACAGGGCGATGCGACGGTGCGCCTCCCCCGCGACGACGAGGTACTCGTCCTCCGCGAGGACGATGTCGTCCACGCGGAGCTCGACCGCGACGCGAAGGCTGCGCGTCGCCGCGCCCGTGATCTGCACCTGCACCCCGATCTCCCAGCGGTCGAGGGTCGGCGTCCACTTGATGCTGCCGATGCGCACCGCCGGCACGCGCTCGAGCCACGCCGTCTGCCAGATGCCCGTCGTGCGGGGGTACCAGATCGAGTGCGGCACGAGCCGCCAGTCCTGCTTGCCGCGCGGCTTCGCGAGATCGCCCGGATCGTCGTACGCGCGCACGACGATCGTGTCGATCGGCGTCATCGACAAGAGCTCCGTGATGTCGATCTCGAAGGGCGTGTAGCCGCCGACGTGGGTCGCCGCGAGGGTGTCGTTGACCCACACGGTGGCCTCGTGATCGACCGCGCCGAAGTGCAGGAGCAGGCGGTCTCCCGGCGTGACGCTCGGCGGCAGCGACTCCGTCTTTCGGTACCAGACGGCCCGATAGAGGTCGAGATCGCCGACTCCGCTCCTCGACGTCTCGGGCGCGAAGGGGACCTCGATCTGACGCGACCACGCCACGTCGTCCGGCGACAGGAGGCTCGCGTCGGCGTCGATCGCGAAGTCCCAGCTGCCGTTGAGCGAGAGCCACTGCTCGCGGCGGAGCTGCGGCCGAGGGTATCCGTGGAGGTCTCCGCGCCGCTCGACGGCGGGGGCGCGGGCGTCGACCGTCCTCCCGATCTGTCGAAGGTGTCGCCTGGTCATGCGGTCGCGTCTTCCCTCTCCCTCGTCGGCTCAGCGCTCGGTCGAGAACCGGTACTCCGTGCGTTGCGTGTAGGTCTCCGCGGGCAGCAGCGTGGTCGACGGGAACTCCATGTGATGCGGTGAGTCGGGCAGGTGCTGCGCCTCGAGGCAGATGCCGGCGTGGGGCCCGTACGCGACCCCGCCTTTCCCGACGTGGGCGCCGTTCAGCCGGTTTCCAGTGTAGATTTGGAGGCCTGGCTCCGTCGTCCAGACGGCGAGCGCGCGTCCGCTGGCCGGGTCGCGCAGCCGCGCCGCGCGCTCGACGCCCGCCGAGCGGCGGCGGAGGAGCCAGCAGTGGTCGAGGCCTCGGCCCGCCTCGAGCTGCGGTCCTCCGGCGTCGAGGTACGCGCGCACGGGCGCCCCGCGGCGGCAGTCGAGCTCCGTGCCTTCGACGGGCGCCACGCCCCCGAGCGGGATGCCCGCGGCGTCGATCGGGACGACGCGATCCGCGTCGATCCGGAGCTCGTGCGCGAGGACGTCGCCCGACCCGGCGAGGTTGAAATAGGCGTGGTTCGTGAGATTGACGATGGTCGGCCGCGTCGTCCGCGCCTCGTATTCGAGAACGAGCGCGTCGCCCGTCAGCCAGTACGTCACGAGGACGTCGAGTCGACCGGGGTATCCCTCCTCGCCGTCGGCGCTCTGGAAGAAGAGCGTGACCGACGCGCGGGACGGGTCGCGCGCCTCGACGGCGAACGTCTGGTGGTGGAGGCCGCGCGGCCCGCCGTGCAGGTGATTCAGGCCGTCGTTGCGCGTGAGCGCGAACGGCTCGCCGAGGAGCTCGAAGCGGGCCCGCGCGATGCGGTTCGCGTATCGGCCGATCGTCGAGCCGAAGAAAGGATGGTCTCCGAGGTAGGGCGCGAGCGTGTCGAACCCGAGCACGACGTCGGCCAGCGCGCCGCGGGCGTCGGGGAGCCACAACCCCTGCAGCGTCGCGCCGAACGTCGACACGACGGCGCGCGCGCCGCCCCCGCCGGTCAGCGTGATCCGGTGGACGGCGCGCCCGGCCTCGTCTCGGCCCCAAACCTCGTCGGTCGAGTTCAACGGGATCCGGCGCCTCGAGCCGCGCTGGCGGAGTGGAACCTCCACGCGTCGCCGATCATCTCCTCGAGCGAGGAGCGGCGGGCTGCGAAGCCGAGCGTCGACTCGGCGCGGCTCGGGTTCGCGACGAGCACGGGCGGGTCCCCCGGCCTCCGCGGGCCGACCGACGCGGGGATGTCGTGGCCGGTCACGCGCCGCGCCGCGTCGAGCACCTCGCGCACCGAGTGTCCGCGCCCGGTGCCGAGGTTGAACGTCTCCGAGCGCCCGCCCCGCTCGAGGTGCTCGAGCGCGGTGACGTGCGCGTCCGCGAGGTCCACGACGTGGATGTAGTCCCGCACGCACGTGCCATCGGGCGTGTCGTAATCGTCTCCGTGCACGACGAGGTCCCGCGCGGCGCCGAGCGCCTTCGCGAGGATCAGCGGGATGAGGTGCGACTCCGGATCGTGGCGCTCGCCGAGGCCGGCCTCCGCGAGCGCGCCGGCCGCGTTGAAATACCGCAGCGCGACGTGGCGGAGGCCGTACGCGTCGTCGTAGGCGAGGAGCATGCGCTCGATGCCGAGCTTCGTGACGCCGTACGGGTTCACGGGGTCGGTCGGGTGCCCCTCCGGGATCGGCGTCACGCGCGGGGTTCCGTAGACGGCCGCCGTCGACGAGAACACGAGGCAGCGGATGCCGTGGTCGAGCACCGTCTCGAGGAGGTCGTGGGTCGCTCCGAGGTTCGCGCGGAAGTACCGGCGCGGCTCGCGCACGGACTCGCCGACCTGGCTCAGCGCGGCGAAGTGCATCACGGCGTCGACCTCGTGCGTCCGCACGAACGCGCCCACGCGCTCGCGCTCGGCGATGTCCGCCACGAGGAACGGGACGCCTTCGGGCACGGCGTCGCGGTGGCCGGTGACGAGGCTGTCGATCACCACCGGCGAGCGCCCCGCCTCGCGCAGCCGATGCACGACGTGCGAGCCGATGTAGCCCGCGCCTCCCGTGACGAGGACGCTCATGAGCGGAGCCCCTTCCCACGCGCCGTTCGCGCGCTCACGACGGCCCCGACCCGGGCTCGGCGGGGATCTCGCGCGCAGCGCCGTCGCCCGGCGCGCCCGCGGTCGTCGACCCCGTCCGTCGGTGTGACACGACGCGCTCTCCCTTCATCATCGCCTCGAACGCGGCCACGGCGAGCGCCCCCGCGTCGAGCGCATCGGCGGACGGGGCGCCGTCCGCGTGCGCGACGACAAGGCGCGTGACGCTGATGCCGTCGCCCGCGAGGAGCTGGCCCACCGCCTCGCTCGGCTCGGCGTGCGCGGCGAGCAGCAACATCCGGCCGAACCCTCGGTCTCGCATGCCGCGCGCGAGGTCGTGCGCGAGGAGCAGCGAGCCGACGGACACGCCGCCGCCCGCGGGCGCATCGCCCGCGATCGCGGGCACGAGCTCCGCGACCACGCTGTCCACCGGCTGCTCGCCGAGGGCCGCCGAGACGGCGTCGACGACGGACGGCGACGCCGGTTCGACCTCGACCACGGCGACCATGGCGCCTCGCTCGCGGCAGTCGCGCCCCGCGCGCGTGACCGCGGGCGGCGCCCCGGCGAGGACCAGATCGAAGCCGCGCGCGGCGCACGTCTGCGCGACGGCCCACGCGAGGGGTGACGAACCGACGACGACTGCCAGCGGCCTTGGAATACGAGCCATGCGACCTCGAGCGCTCGCTGCCGGCGCGGTCGAACGAGCGGCTCATGCAATGCGCGCGAGGCGCGCCGACGGCCAGTCGGTGATAGGGCGAACGCGGTATCAGGGCACGCAGCAGCGAACGTCGGACGGCGCTTGTACGACGCCAGCTCGGACGGGCCTCGGCGGGCGCGGCGCGAGCTCGGCGAGGGGCGGCGCGCGAGCCTCGGGGGCCGCTTGAATCTGCCGTCCAGCGTCGCGGCGCCCGGCTGCGCTCGCGCGACGGGGTCGTATGCTCGGCGCGTGGCCCGAGGACGCGCCGGCGACCGCCGGAAGACGCAGTGCGCGTGCGCGCTGCTCCTCGTCGACGTCGTGAACGACCTCGAGTTCGACGGCGGCGACAAGCTCCTGCGCGACGCCGGGAGGATGGCGCGCGCCGTCGCCTCGCTCGCGGAGCGCGCCCGCGCCGCCGACGTGCCCGTCATCTACGCGAACGACAACTTCGGCCAGTGGCGGTCGAACTTCTCGACGCAGGTGCAGCACTGCCTCAACGAGGACGTGCGCGGCAAGCGCGTCGTCGAGCTGCTCGTGCCGCAGGCGTCGGACTACTTCGTCTTGAAGCCGCGCCACTCGGCGTTCTTCGAGACGCCGCTCCAGACGCTGCTCTCGGCGCTCGGGGTGGGCACGCTCGTGCTCTGTGGCATCGCCGGCGACAACTGCGTCCTGTTCACGGCGCACGACGCCTACATGCGCGGCTATCGAATCGTCGTCCCGCGCGACGGCCTCGCGTGCGACCGGCCCGCGGCGAAGCGGTGGGCGCTCGACCATTGCCGCAAGAACCTCCACGCGCAGACGCCGCTCGGCGCGCACGTGCGCTTCGCCGAGCTCTGCCGCGGCGAGCGATCCGCGAGCTCCGCGGCCCACCTGCTCCACCCCGGCTGATGGCGCGCTCAGCGCCGGCGCAGGTCCACGACGACGGGCGCGTGATCGCTGCGGAGGCAGGCGTCCGGCTCGAGGATCTCGGCTGCGACGACCCGGCTCACCGCCGTCGGCGATGCCTCACGTTGCGACGATCGCGGCAAAGCGAGGCCGCGCACGCGTACCCCGGCAAGAGCCCGTCGAGCCGCGCGACGAGCGCGTCGTCCTCGGGCCGCACGCGGATCTCCTGGAGACAGAGCACGTCGGCGTCGAGCGCGTCGACGCGGGCGCGGAGCTCCGCCGGCTCCTCGAGCCACGGGAGGAGGCTCTCCACGTTCCACGAGACGACGCGGACACGATCGCTCACGGGCTCACCGCGATCTCGAGCCCACCGCCGCGGAGCAGCGCCTCGAGGGCGAGCGCGTTTTGAACGGCGTGGCCCTCGGCGTCGTTGTCGAAGAACACGTACACGTCGCGACCCTCGCGCGTCCACGCGCGGCAGCGGTCCGACCACCGACGCAGCGACGCCGCGCTGTAGCGCGAGGCATATTTGCGCGTGTGGCCGTGGAGGCGCGCGTACACGAAGTCGGTCGTCGTCTCGTCCCACATCGGAAAGTCGGGCGCGTCCCCCAGGCAGACGGCGACGCCGGACGCCCGGAGCATGGCCGCGACCTCGTCCTCGAACCAGGTGCGATGACGAAACTCGATGGCGTGCCGGGTCGGCCACGCCGCGAGCGACGAGAGGAACGAGCGCAGCCTCGACGTGTCGCGCGTCAGCATGCTCGGGAGCTGCCACACGACCGCCCCGAGCTTCGCGCCGAGCGGCTTCGCCTGATCGCGGAGCCGGGCCACCGAGTCGGCGACGTCGCGCAGGCGCTTGTAGT
>DASYCF010001078.1:0-11852 GCA_036500365.1 Byssovorax sp. | reverse complement strand
CGCCGTCCCGTCGATGCAAGCGACCCCGCCGTCGCGGCCCGCGATCGCGGCGGCTCCGACGGCCAGGGCCACGACCGCTGGGTCGCCGTCGCCGAGATCGCGCGGCCGCACGGCATCCGCGGCGAGCTCGCCGTGCGCATGTTCAACGAGGGGTCGAGCCTCCTGCTCGACAAGCCGCCGATCCGGCTCGCGATGAAGGACGGCACGGAGCGCGCGACGTCGATCACGCACGCGCGCGAGGTCGCGAAGGGGCTCCTCGTCGAGCTCGTCGGCGTCGCGGATCGCACGACGGCGGAGGGCCTGCGCGAGGCGAAGGTGCTCGTGCGGCGCGACGCGTTCGAGCCGCTCGCGGTCGGCGAGTTCTACGCGTGCGACGTCGAGGGCGCGCGCGTGGTGCTGCGCGGCGCCGAAGCGGATCTCGGCCGCGTGAAGACGATCATCGAGTACCCGACGTGCGACGTGCTGGTCGTCGAGCGCGCCGAGGGCGGCGTGCTCGAGGTGCCGCTCGTCGAGCCCTACGTGGCCTCGGTCGACGTCGAAGGCGGCGTCATCGAGCTCGCGACGATCGACGGCCTCACGTGAGCGCGCCCCCGCGCCGCCTCGAGGTCGACGTCGTCACGCTCTTTCCCGAGCTCTTCGGCGCGTTCCTGTCGACGTCGATGGTCGGTCGCGCGATCGAGACGGGCGCGCTCGCGGTGCGGTGCGAGGATCTGCGTCCGTTCGGCGTGGGCAAGCACAAGAGCGTCGACGACACGCCCTACGGCGGCGGCTCCGGGATGGTCTTGCGCGTCGACTGCATCGCCGCGTGCCTCGAGGCGCTCGACGCGCGCGCCGGCGCCGCGCCTCGGCGCCGCGTGCTGCTCACGCCGCAGGGCCGCCCGTTCGAACAGAAGAAGGCGATCGAGCTCTCTGCCTGCGCGCGCGTCGTGCTCGTGTGCGGCCGCTACGAGGGCTTCGACGAGCGCGTGCGCGGCCTCGTCGACGAGGAGCTCTCGCTCGGCGACTTCGTGATGACCGGCGGCGAGGTCGCGGCGATGGCCGTCATCGAGGCGTGCGCGCGCCTCTTGCCGGGCGTCCTCGGCAACGCGGCGTCGCCCGAGCACGAGTCGCACAGCCCCGCGATCGGTGGCCTGCTCGAGTACCCGCAATACACGCGCCCCGCGGAGTTTCGCGGCAGCGAGGTGCCGGCCGTGCTCACGTCGGGCAACCACGCCGAGATCGCCGCGTGGCGCGAGCAGCAGGCGATCGTCCGCACGGCGGCGCGCCGCCCGGACTTGCTCGTCTATGCGTCGGCGCACCGCCGCGACGGGTCGGCGTGATGCGGCTCGCCGTCGCGCTCGTGCATCACCCCGTGCTCGACCGCGAGGGGCAGGTCGTGACGACGGCCGTCACGAACCTCGACGTCCACGACTTCGCGCGGTCGGCGCGCACGTACGGGGTGACCGACGTGTTCGTCGTCCACCCGATCGCGGCGCAGCGCGAGCTCGTCACGCGCATCCGCGATCACTGGACGCAGGGCTCGGGCAAGAAGCGCATCCCCGATCGCGCCGACGCGCTCGAGCTCGTCCGCATCGTGCCCTCCCTCGACGACGCGTACGCCGCGCTCGGCGGTCGCGACCACGTCGAGGCGTGGACGACGGCGGCGTCGGCGCGCGGCGGTCCGCTGAGTTCGTTTGCCGAGGCGCGCGCGCGGCTCGCCGGCGAGGGGACCGCGCTGCTGATGTTCGGTACCGGCTGGGGCCTCGCGCGGGAGCTCGTCGCGGGCGCCGCGGTGCGGCTCGCGCCCATCCGCGCTCGCGCGGACACGGGGTGGAACCACCTGAGCGTGCGCGCCGCGTGCGCCATCGCGCTCGACCGGCTCGCCGGCGACGCTACTTCGACGTGAGCTCGAACGGGTAGACGCCGTGGAGCGTCACGGCCGTCACCGAGTCAGGGAAGATGCGCGCGCGGAAGTAGCCGAGCGTCGTGGTCGCGTTGTCGACCTCGCCGAGCGCAGCGACCGTGATGGTGCCGGGCGCCATGTCGAACGCCGCGTACAGGCCGAGCTCGTTCGTGCTCGTCGCCGTCGCGATGGGCTCGGGCGCGTCCTCGGCGCCGGTGAAGTAGACGAGCGCCGCGTTCGGCAGGTCGACGTTCACGGTCGCGCCCGACACGCGCACGTCGCCGCAGTCGTGGACCTCGCCTGCGATCGCGCCGTTGCCCGTGGTGATCGTGTGGCCGTACGCAGCCGTCGGGATCAGCGAGTAGTCCGTCGTCGCGAGCGCGCGGACGTCGTGCGCCCAGACGCCGTTCGTCACGTCGGTGTTCGAGATGTAGATGTTGTAGTCGTAGAGCGGCTGCCACTCCGTGCCCTTGGTCAGCACGACGAGCTCCGTCTCCGAGGGCAGGCCGTCGTACTCGTAGGGGCACTCGTAGCGCGTCCCGCACTGCATGCTGTCGGTCGGCGTGCCGTCGATCAGGCAGCCGGCCATGTCTTCGGTGACGACCGCCTGGCCCACGAGCGGGCCGAGGTTGCCCTCGTTGTCGGTCCCGTCGCGGATGACGGTGTGGAACTCGATCGTGAGATCGTTCGACTCGCACCCGTTGCTGAAGATGCGCGCCCGGCCCTGCGCCTTCACCGTCTGCGACGTGCCCGCGACGGGGTAATGGCCGACCTCGACGCACGAGAGGTCCGGCGCACCCGAGCCCGCGAACTCCATGACGTCGCTCGAGCGGGCGAGGGGGGTGCTCGGCGCCGTGACCGGCAGCCCGCAGACGTCGGTCGTGAAGCCGATGACGCTCGAGCAGTCGGGCGTGATCGCGATGCTCTTGCACCACTCCGAGTTCTCGGCGTCGGTGAGGCCACACGAGCCGTCGCCCATGAGGCCGGTGGTCGTGGGCGCGCCCGTCGACGAAGACGAGCACCCGAAGGCGACCGACGCGAACGCGGCGCCGGCGAGCGCGAGGACGACGGAAGCGCGACGAGCGAGACAGCGAGCAGGCATGATGGCAACCTCGAGCGAAGGATCGCGCGCACGATAGTCGAAGCGCGCCCCTGAATCCACGTGGCAAACGACGTTCGCGCGCCCCCGGAGGCGCAGATTCGTGACGCGGCGCGCGACCTCGGGTTCGACGCGATCGGCTTCGCGCGCGCCGACGAGCCGCTCGACGTCGATCACGCGCGCTACCGGGATTTCGTCGCCGCCGGCCGCCACGGCGAGATGCGTCACCTCGCCGAGCACGTCGAGGAGCGGCGCCGCCTCGACGTCGACGGCATCCTCGTCGGCGCGCGGAGCGTCGTCTGCCTCGGCGTCCGCTACGCCCGCGCGGACGAGGCGAGCGACGGCCCGATCGCGCGGAGCGTCGCCCGCTACGCGCGCGGCCGCGACTACCACCGGTTCGTGAAAAAGCGGCTGCACCGGCTCGCGCGCTTCGTCGAGTCGCTCGGCGACGGGGTGCGCGCGCGCGCCCTCTGCGACATCGAGCCCGTCCTCGAGCGGGCGTGGGCGGCGCGCTCGGGCCTCGGCTTCGTCGGCAAGAACGGGCTCGTGATCACGCCCGGGCAGGGGAGCTACCAGCTCCTCGGCGAGGTCGTGACGACGCTCGCGCTCGCGCCCGGTGAGCGCATGACGGAGCGGTGTGGGAGCTGCACGCGCTGCCTCGACGCGTGCCCCACCGCGGCGTTCGTCGCGCCCTTCGTGCTCGATCCGCGCCGCTGCATCTCGTACCTCACGATCGAGGCGAAGGGCCTCCCGCCGGGCGATTTGCGCGCGGGCGTCGGCGAGCACCTCTTCGGCTGCGACGTCTGTCAGGAGGTCTGCCCGTTCAACGCCGGCGCCTCCGTCGCGATCGCGGGCGACGCGGCGTCGCCGTTCGCGCCGTCGGCGGCGATGCGCGAGCGCTCGCTCGCCGGCCTCGTCGCGCTCGACCCGGCGGCTTGGGACGCGGCGACGCTCGGCACGCCGCTCCGCCGGACCAAGCACGAGGGGGTCGCGCGGAACGCCGTGATCGTCGCCTGGAACCGGCTGGACGCCGACGCCGGAGACCGCGATGCGCTCGCCGTGCTCGCCGCCGCCGAGGGACACCCGAGCGCGCTCGTCCGCGCCGCCGCGGCGTCCGCGCGCGCGGACCTTCGCCGCCGCGCGGGTTCGGGCGATACTCGAGGCTCTCCGCCGCGCAAGGCGGAGGACCGATGACGACGCGCGCTGCAAACGGATTCGGCGTCGACGCGTGGGCGCGGGCGCTCGACGAGCTCCGACGACACGACTCGCTCTTCTGGCGCCGCGCCATCGAGGCCGGGGTGAAGCACGGACCCGACGCGCTCGTGCGGCTGAGCCCGCCGCTCTTCGGCCTCGCGTTCTGCGCGACCTTGCCCGAGAAGCGGCGCGTCGTGCGCGAGAGCCTCCGCCTCGCGCTCGGCCGCCGCCACCCCGCCCGCGAGGTGATCGACGTCGCGCGAACCTTCGCGACCTTCGCCAGCTGCATGACCGACGCGTTCGTCTCGGCGAGCGGGCGCGGCGACGAGCTCGACGTGCGCGCGATCGGCTCGGATCGCTTCGCCGAGCTCAAGCGTGAGGGCCGCGGCGTCATCGTCGTCACCGCGCACGTGGGCGGCTGGCAGAGCGTCCACGCGATGCTCAAGACCCGCCACGCGATGGACGTCGTCGTCGTCATGCGGCGTGAGCGCGACGCGCGCGCGCAGGCGATCCTCGACGACGTGCGCGATCGCTCGGGCGCGAGGGTCGTGAACGTCGGCGACGATCCGCTCGAGGCGCTGCCGCTCATGCGCCACCTGCGAGAGGGCGGCCTCGTGGCGCTGCAGATCGATCGACTTCCACAGGGCATCCGCGGCCGCAAGGGCGTTCTCTTCGGCCGCGAGCGCGTGTTGCCCGAGGGCCCGCTCCGCCTCGCGTCGCTCACGGGCGCGCCGATCGTCTCGGTCTTCTCGCGGCGGCTGGGCTACATGAAGTACGAGTTGATCGTCGGAGAGCCCATCCGCGTCGCGCGTCGCGCGTCCGAGGTCGAGCTCGACCACGCCGCGGCGGCGATCCTCGGCGAGCTCGAGCGCTTCGTCGCGGCGCACCCCACGCAGTGGTTCCACTTCGAGTAGCGTGCTCCGGCACGCCACGGATCTTCGCCCGAGAACATGCCTCGATTGCACGTCGGACTGCCCGCCCTCGTCGGCGACATCGCGAAGTACCACCCGCGCTTCGATCTGCTCGAGGTGCGGCCAGTCGACGCGTCGGTGCCGCGCGCGCCCGCGCTGCGCAGGTGGCGCAAGGCGGTGCCGCCCGCGTTCGTGTTCAGCGTCGTGCTGCCACGCGCGGTCGGCGCGCTCACGCCCGGCGCCGCGCTCGACGAGGCGCTCGCCGAGTCGCTCGAGGTCGCCGCCGCGCTCGAGGCGAGGTGCCTGCTGCTGCAGACGCCGGCCGACGTGCGGCCGACGTCGGTCAACAAGCGGCGCGTCGTCGCCCTCTTCGAGCGCGTCCCGCGCGAGGGCAACGTCGTGTGCTGGGAGCCGTCCGGGATGTGGGAGCGGGAGGACGTGCTCGCGACGGCGCGCGAGGCGGGCGTCGTCGCCGTGCTCGACGCGGCGCGCGACGTGCCTCCGCCGGGCGCGGTCGTCTACACGCGGCTCCGCGCGCTCGGCAAGGGTGCGGCGCTCGGAGCCGCGTCGATCGAGCGTGTGGCGGAGCGGCTCAAGAAGCGCCGTGAGGCGTTCGTCGTCGTCGAGAGCTCGCGCGACGGCCAGCGCGTGCGCGCCGCGCTCACGGCGGCGATGGCCGAGCGGCGCGACCGGCCGTCGCTCGGCAGCGTCGTCCGGCCGACCGGCGCCGGCACGCTCGTGGCCGAGGACGAGGAGCAGTGATCCGCGGCGCGCGGGCGCACGGCACGACGAGCTCGGCCGCCGCGGCAGCGCAAGCGGCGCTCGACGCGGGCGGCACGGCCGTCGATGCCGTCGTCGCCGGGTACTTCGTCGTCGCGGGCGAGTCGCCAGTGGGCCTGCTCGCTCCGGCGGCGCTGCTCGTCGCGGGCCCCGCCGCGGGGGCGCGGCTGTTCGACGGACGCGCCGCGCAGCCGGGCCGCGGAGGATCGCGCCCGCGCGGCGTCGGACCCGACGACGCAGCGCCCATCGCCGCGTCGGCCGCGGCCCCGCGAGCGCCCGCCATGATCGCGCTCGCGCACGCGCAGCGCGGCAAGCTGGGGCTTCGCGAGCTCTCCCGAGCGGGCGTCGAGGCGGCGCGAGCCGCAGGCGCCGCGGCGCGCGGAGCGCTCCTCTCGCGCTTCGGTCAGGCAGGCGTCACCGCGCTCGCGGCCGACGCCGTGCTCGAGGCGCTGCTCGACGCGGCCGGCACCGCCGCCGGCGGCGCGCTCACGCGGGACGACGTGACCGAGGCCACGCCCGAGGACACCTCCGCGATCGAGGTCACCCTCGACGGTGGCCGCGCCGTCGTGCTGCCCGCCGCGTTCGAGCGCGGCGCCGCGGCCGATCCCCCGAGGCTGATCGCGATCGTCGCCGTCGACGGCAAGGGCGTCGCGGCGGCCCTCGCGCTCGATGTCGCGCCCGGGGTGCTCGCGCCGTCGCTCGAGGTGTCGCTGCCTGCGCGCGCCGTGATCGCGCGTCGAGGCGTCCCGCGGCTCGCGCCGGGCACGCCGCTCGCGATGCACGCGCCGCTCGCCATCGTGGTCGGGAGGGCGATCACGATCGCGCTCGCGCTGCCCGGCGCGTCGACGCTCGGCGACGCCGGGCTCGGCGTGCTCCTCTCCGGTCAAACGGCGGAGGACGCCTTGGCAGACGTCGTCCGCAGGAGCGGCGCTGCGCGATCCCTCGGCGTTGCGCGCGTCGGCTCGGACGCGCGCGTCCTCACGTAGCGCGTGGCGGCGAGGTCAGCCGAGGACGACGCCGTGGCGCTTCGCGTACGCGGTCACGCCGATCTTGTCGATCGTGCGGATGTCGCGCGTGTTGAGCTTCAGCGTGACGAAGCGGCCGAGCTCCGGCACCCAGACGCGGCGCTCCTGGATGTTGACGTGCTGCCAACGCTTCGTCTTGATGTTCGAGTGGGAGACGTTCTGCGCCAGCAGCTTGCGCTTCCCGGTGATGTCGCTCTTCGCCATGGCTATTCCGGATCGAGTGGAGAGCCCGCGCGGCGTGCGCCCGGGTCCGAAGGGGCCGGGAAAGTGTCGGAAGGGCCGCCCGTTGTCAAGCTTCGTCGTCGCGGTGCGCGTGCCGATGATGAAGGTCCGGCGCGTGGGGGTGCGCGTGCGCGAGCGGCTCGTGCGCGTGGACGTGGCTGTGCGGGCCCTCCGGCATGGGCTCGTGGGCGTGCGCGTGGTGCTCGTCGTCGTGCGTGTGCGCGTGCTCGTGCGTGAGCCGCGCGTGCGTGTGCGCGTGCTCGTGGCGCTCGCCGACGTGGAGCCAGGCGCCGAACGCCATGAGCGCCGCCGCGATGGCCGTGGGCGCGCCCCCGAGCGGCTCGCCGAGCGCGCCGGAGAGCGCCGCGCCGAAGAACGGGGCGATCCCGAAGAGCGACGCCGCCCGGCCGGCGCCGAGGCGCCGCTGCGCGAGCAGGTAGAAGCGCAGGCTGAGCCCGTAGCCGGCGGCGCCGCACGCGGCGAGCGACAGGGCGGTGGCGACGTCACGCGGCGGGGCGTCGCCCGTGGCGGCGGCGAGGGCGAACGAGAGCGCAGCGCCGAGCGCGCTCTTCGCCGCGACCACCGCGTTCGGCTCGAGGTCGGCGAGCGGGCGTCCGAGCGCGTTGTCGGCCGACCACGCGAATGTCGCGAGCGCGACCGCGCCGAGCGGGAGCAGCGCCGCGCCGCCGCCGGTCCCGCGCGAGAGCACGAGGACGGCGCCGCCTGCGCCGATCGACGCCGCCGCGAGCGCGACCCGCCCGCCGACGTGCTCGCGATGCAGCAGGGCGCCGAGGGCGATCGTGAACGCCGCCTCGAGGTTCAAGAGGAGCGACGCCGGCGCGCCGCTGGACCGCGCGAGTCCCCACACGAGCAGCGCGGGCGCGACGAACGCGCCGAGCGACGCGACGAGGGCGACGCGCGGCACGTGGCGCAGCCGGAGGGGGGCGTCGCGGCGCGCGCGCCCCGGCGGAGGCAGCGACAGCGAGGCGATCGTCGCCGCGCCGACGTAGAGCGCGGCCGCCGTCCAGAAGGGGCCGACCCCCGCGCCCGCGCGCTTGAGCCACGGCATCGTCGCCCCGAAGAGGACGGCGGCGACGACGGCGAACGAGCCGCCCTCGACCCACGGCGAGCGCGGCGCCCCTGTCTTCGCCATGCGACGCGGATCAGTCGCCCGTCATCCAGTCGGAGCTCGAGCTCCTGTCGGCCTCGTCGGGCTCGGACGAGGGCGAGTGCAGATCGATGCGGCGCGCGTCCGCCGCGAACCGCCACGCGAGGATCTGGAAGCACCCGAGCGCCGCCAGGCCCGACGCGCTCGCGAACGTGAACGCGAACGAGCCGACCTCGACGTGGAAGCGCAGCGACGACGGCCCATCGAGGACGCCGCGCACCGCCACCTCGATCGCGAGGACGACGATGAGCAGCGGCGCGAGCGCCGACCCCGCGCCCGTGGTCTCGTGGCCCATGAACCCGGACAGGCTCGCGACGAAAGCGAGCAGCGCGCCGACGGTCGCCGCGGACGCGACGCCGAAATCGCCTTGGAGCAGGAGCGCCTCGTGCACGATGAACGGCGCCGCGACGACGAGCGCGGCGGCGAGCACGACGCGCGCGCCGCCGTAGGCTCGATACCGCGCGCGAAAGAACAGCGCGGCCGGGATCGTGATGGCCGCCAGCGTACGCGCGAGGCTCCAGCCGATGCCGCCGGCCGCGGCGTCGAGCGTCGGCCCGCCGCCGCGCAGCCCCGTCACCGCCGAAAGGAGCCCGATCACGATCATCGCGACGGCACGCTGCCGGTACGTGACCCGCGTCAGCGCCGCGACGAGGGCGATGCCGCCGAGCGCCAGCGAAGGGAGCGCCGCCTCGAAGCCGCCGGGCCGAAGATGGCCGAGCGGCAGCCCCGCGAGGAGGAGGTACGCGACGCCGAGCGCAGCGCACCAGAGGCGCGCCTCGCGCTTCGCCGGGTCGACGGGCGCGAGGTCCTCCATCAGCGCCTCGGACGCGAGCAGCGGCTTCGGCGTGAGAGGGCGCGGCGGACCGCTGCGGGCGCCGGCCCCCGAAGGTGGGCGCGCGGACTGCCCGGCGAGGCTCCGCGCACGCGGCGGCGTCGTCGACGCGCGGGCGCCGGGCCGAGAGGAGGGGGATCGAGGGACGTGGAGCTGGCGCGAGCCCGGCGTCAGCTCGCCGACGGGCGCCGCGCCGCTCGCGCGATCACCGGCCGGCGCGCTCGGCCGCGAGTCACGGCGCGGCGCAGAGTCCGGCTCCGATGCTGGCCGCGCCATGCTCAGGGCTCCGGCTGGCTAGCCGCGCGCGAGCGGGCGGCGGCGCGACGCGCGCGAGCCGCCGGCTGGCCCGAGGAGGGCGGCCGCGTCGGCGAGATCGGGGAAGGCGAGGCGTTCGACAAGCGTGCGAGCGAATTGTCGCACAGCCAGGAACCCCTTGGGGATCCTTGTAAGAGACGGCTCGTCCATGTAAAGGCGCCGCGCGATCTCGACCTGGACGACGTGCACGCCGCGCGCCGGCTGGCCGTAGTGCGCGGTCGAATATCCGCCTTTGTAAGGATCGTCGTGTCGAACGGTGTAGCCGTGCGCCCGCGCGTGCGCGTCGAGGCGATCGATGACGAGCGGCGACGCGGAGGTGCGCGCCCGCGTCCCCGGCACGATGTCGGCGCGGTGCGCGGCGGGCTCGACGCCGCCGCGCGCGAGGCTCGGCATCGAGTGCGCGCAGACGACGACCGCGAAGCCGAAGCGCGCGCGCTTTCGCTCGATGAGATCCGAGAGCGCGCGGTGATACGGCCGGTACACGTGCTCGAGGCGCCGCTCGACCTCGGCGGCGGAGAGGCGCGCCCCGAGGCGCTCTCCCTCCGTGGTGAGGCGCCAGAACAGGCCCCGCGGCCAGGCGCCGCTGCCACCCTCGGCCGCGTCGGCGTCGTAGTCCGTCGGACCGCGGTTCAGGTCGACGACGTAGCGGCTCGCGCGAGCGACGAGCAGCGTGGCGCCCTCGCGCGGCGCGTCGTCGAAGAGCTCGTCGACGAACAAATCCGCGTCGTGGCCGATGCGCTGCGCCGGCGCGAAGAGCGTCGACAGCGCCTCGGCGTCGACCTGCAGGCCCGCGTGCGGGACCTCGACGACGACGGGCGACTCGTCGCGCGAGGGCTCGGTGACTTCGAACGGCGCGAGCACGGCCCCGCGTGTCTACCCAAGTTGGGAGCGAGGCGCAAAGCGCGCGGTTCAGGCGCGCGGGTGCGCCCGCTTGTACGCCGCGCGCACGGCCTCGTCGGCGAGGTGCGTGTAGATCTCGGTCGTCGCGATGTCGGCGTGCCCAAGGAGCGCCTGCACGCTGCGGAGGTCGGCGCCGCCCTCGAGCAGGTGCGTCGCGAACGAGTGCCGGAGCTTGTGCGGCGAGCTCGGCTTGTCGATGCCCACGCCGCGCGCCGCCGCGCGGAGGATCTTCCACACGGCCTGCCGCGTCAGCGCGCCGCCGCGCGGCGACAGGAAGACGTACGGCGTCGACGCGGCAGTCGGCTGCGCGGCGCGCACGACGAGCCACGCGTCGACCGCGTCGAGGGCGGGCTCGCCGAGCGGGACGATGCGGCGCTTGCCGCCCTTTCCGAGCGCGAACACGACGCCGCGCGCCCGGTCGACGTCGCCGAGCTTCAGCCCGACGAGCTCGCTCACGCGCAGGCCCGCGGCGTAGAGCACGTGGAACATCGCGCGGTCGCGCACGGCGCGCGGCCCGTCGCCCTGCGGCGCGTCGACGACGGCGACCACCTCGTCGCGATCGAGCACGCGCGGCAGCTTGCGCGACGCGCGCGGCCGCTCGACGAGCGAGCAAGGGTCCGCGGCGAGGGCGCGCTCGCGCACGAGGAACCGCGCGAAGCCGCGCACCGCCGAGAGATGCCGCGCCGCGGACCGCGCGCCGAGCCCCGCCTTGCCGAGCGAGACGAGGTACGTCGACACGAGCGCGCGATCGATGCGCTCGACCGCCTGGACGTCCTCGCGCTCCGCGTGGGCGACGAGCTTGCCGAGGTCGCGGGCGTACGCCTCGACGGATCGCGGCGAGAGCGCGCGCTCGACGCGGAGGTGATCGAGGTAGGCGTCGACCCAGCCGTGGAGGTCCACGGCCCGATGCTACCCGCCGCGGCGCACGCGCCGAAGTTCCCGTCAGTTGCAGTTGTGCTTGAGGAACTTGCCGCACGGCTTCGGCGCGGCCTTGGCGGCGGCGACGAGGTGGTAGGCCTTCTCGAACTTCGCGCCCGCCTCGACCGTGATGAGGTCGTTCTGCGGGTAGTACTTCTCTTTCGTGACCACGACCTTGTGCTTGCCCGGCGTGAGCATGAGCGGCTTCGTGCGGTCGTCGATCGGCTTGTCGTCGACCTTGATCTCGTCGCACTCGGGGTCGCACGTGAGCGCGACCTCGACCGGCGCGGCGGCCGCGTCGGGCGAGCCGCTGGTCGCCGGCTCGGCGCTCGCGGACGCAGACGGCTCTGCGCTCGCCGCCGCGCTCGCGCCCGCGCTCGGCGATGCGCTCGCGGCGGCGCCCGCCGACGAGTCGGGCGTCGCGGACGCCGTCGTCGCGACGGCGACCGGGCCGTCGTCGACCGGCTTCTTCTTGCCCATGAAGACGACCGCGAACACCGCGCCGCCGACGAGCACCACGGCGGCGATGCCGACGACGATGGGGGCGAGGCGCGCGCCGGTCGACCGCGGGACGGGCGGCGGCAGGCCGGTGCCCGGCTGGGGGAC
>DASYCF010001077.1:0-13114 GCA_036500365.1 Byssovorax sp. | reverse complement strand
CGTCCGTCGCCCCGCAGAGTTGCGTGCCGCCCGCGCCCCCGTCGATCCGCATCGACACGTTGCACGTCGCGTCGTCAGCACCGGCGGCGCCGCTTGCACCAGGGGCAACCTGCGTCTGCGGGGCTCCCAGCTGTCCGTCGTGGCCCTTGCCTGCCGCGATCGAGACACGCTCGAGGTCGAGGTCGGCGCTCGCAAGCACACCGATCGAGGAGCCCGACGCGACTGTCGCATCTGCGGCGGTGACCGAGAAATCCTCGATGAGGCTCGACGATGAACCGCTCGAGACGGTCACGGCGATCGCGTCAGCAGGCGCCACGATCGCACTCGGCGTCGACGCCGCGTACCCCCAGCCGTGGGCGCAATCGAGCGCGCCGTAGAGCGACGTGCCTGCGGGCAGCGTGATCGCCTCGTCGAACTCCTCGCCGCACGCATAGACGCGGGAGCCATTCGTCGCGGCCAGGTCGATCGCGTGTGCGAGCGTCTTCACCGGGTTCGTCTTCGACCCGTCATCTGTGTCGTGGCCCATCGAGCTCGACACGAAGATGCCGCACGAGCCGTCGACCGCGCCCGCCGTCGGATCGCAGTTCGTCATCGTCGCACTGCTGGAGCCGGCGCCAGCTCCGCCTTCGCCGGTGTTCCCGCCGGCGCCCGCCGACGAACTCATCGACACCGACGAAGTCGTGTCGATCGGCGCTGTGGTTTCGCCGCTCGCGCCACCTGACCCGCAGGCGCTCGCGAACGCGACGCTGGCGCCGAACGCGGATTGGAAGATCAGACGCGTGCGCATGTCAGTCGACCAACATGGAGTCGCCCGCCGTCCCATCTACTGCGTCGTTCACGCCGACATCTCCGCCGACACCCTTGCCGCCCGCCATACCGTGCGAAAGCGAGCCGCCGCTCGTTGTGGGCTCGGTTCCTTTGTAGGCGATGGCCGCGGAGATTCCACCCGCGCCACCGCCCGATGCGCCGCCGTTGCCCCCGGCCGCTCCGCTCCCGCCGGGGCACGCACCGATCCCGCCGTTGCCTGCAAGTCCGACGTCGGGTTGCCCGACTTGGCCGGCACTACCCGCGCCGCCGGCGCCAGCGTCATCCGCGGTGAGCGTGCAAGCGGTCAGCGCGACCGTCGAGTCGAGCACGAGGAGCGCCACGCTCGCACCGCCCCCCTTTCCGCCCGCTGCTCCTGCCCCGCCGCACCCGCCGCAGCCGCCCCCGCCGCCACCAGCCGTCGCGGTGCTGGCGCCGCCTCCTCCGCCTTGGCCCGGTCCGCCGGGGGGGCTGTCGCCGCCGTTTGTCGGTGTCCAGCCAGAGGTAGCGAGGGTGCCCACGCTCGCGGCGCCCGCGGCGTCCGCCGCCGGTTGCCCTGCGTCGCCATCCTTGCCCGTTCCCACGGTGCCGCAAGAACCAGGAGTGCCCGGTTGGCCTCCGCCGTTGTTCGGCTGCCCTGTGCCTCCGCTTTGTCCGCCGGGCGTCGCCGTCCCGCCGATTGCGCCGACCGAAGCGTCGCCGGCCGGGCAGTCGCACGTCTTCGCGACGCCGCCGGTCGTTCCGCTCGCGCTGGTCCCGTTGAGGTCCGTTTGCATCGGGTAACTGAGCGGCGTGAACGCGCCGCTTGCGCCCGCGATGCCCTTGCCCGCGGCGATGGAGACCCGCGTCAGCGTCACGTCGCTGGAACCGTGGACGAAGGCGCCGATGCTCGAGTCGCCGGGCGAGGTGCCGTCGTTCACGGTGAACGCGACGTCCGTGATCTCGACTTTGCCCGTCACTTCCGTGACCACGAGCGCAGGACCGGACGCGGACGGAGCGACGTTCGTCGGCTTCGCGACGTCGTAGGCCCAGCCGTGCGCGCAGTCGAGCGCGCCGAGGAGCGTCACGCCCGCGCTCACGGTCAATGCTTCGTCGAACAGTTCGCCGCAGGCATAGATCGGCATGCCATTCGCGATCGCCGTCGCGTGCGCGAGCGTCTTCACCGGGTTCGTCTTCGACCCGTCATCCGTGTCGTGGCCCATCGAGCTCGACGCGAAGATGCCGCACGAGCCGTCGACCGCGCCCGCCGTCGGATCGCAGTTCGTCATCGTCGAGCTGCTCGAGCCGCCGGCTCCGCCACCGCCGGTTGCGCTCGCGCCCGCTGCGCCGGTCGACGACGGTGATCCCGAGCCGCCGTTCCCCGTCGCGGTGCTCGCGGTGCTCGAATCGCAGCCGGAAATGAGCAGAGAGACGATGCCCCCGACCGGCCAGGCGCGGCGCGCGATCACTCGTGCAGTCCGCAGGACCGGTGTGCGCGCTCGCGCCTGTCCGCTCGTGCTCGCGACCTGAATGGTCACGGCGCACACGACGAAGCGTCTCCGAGGTCGACGGTCTTGCACGTGAGGCCGTCTGCGCCCTTCGCGGCCGCGTTCGCGTTGCCGCCGAGCGCTCCGGTGCCTGGCGCGTCGGCCATGATCATCGTGTTGGTCGTCGTGGGCGCGACGCCACCGTGGAAGGCGATGCCGAGGGAGCTGCCGCCAGCGCCGCCGCCGCCGGGGCCGCCGTTGCCGCCTTTGCCGCCCTTGCCCCCGCCGCACGCTGCTCCAGAGGCCGCACCAGGTTGACCTCCAATGCCGCCCGTCTGGCCACCGCCGCCGAGACCCCCATCGCCGGCGTGCGCCACCGTGATCGTGCTGTTGTTCAAGCTGATCTGAGCGTTGAGGCTCGCGAGGCCGATGCTGCTGCCGCCCGACGTGCCCGCCTTGCCTGCCGCGCCACCGCACCCGCCCGCGCCGCCGCCGCCGCCGCTCGGGCCGGCGCTGGCGCTGCAGAGACCTGCGCCTCCGCCTCCGCCGCCGCCCTGGCCCGGCGTGCCCGGGGAAGCGCCGTCGGTTGCCGTTGGGGCCGAGTAGCCAAGTGTCATCAGGCTGCCGAGCGAGGCTGCGCCGATGCCCGCAGCTCCGTCAGGACCGTCCGAACCCGAGTCTCCAATGTCGCACGTGCCGGCGCCCGCAGCGGCGCCTCCCTTCCCATCCTTCGGCGGCGTGCCGGTGTTTAGGGGCGACCCATCGCCGCCGGGGGTCCCACCGCTGGTAGTGCCGTTACCTCCGCCGCCACCCGCCACGATGACGCCGCAGGCATTCATGCCGCCATCACCGCCGACGACAGTGCTCAGGCTAATGCACCCACCGCCTCCGTTCACTCCGTCGGCCATCGTCGGCGTGACGACGTCTTGCTGAGCAGCGCCAGCAGCGCCCGTAGCGCCGATGCCGGCGGTGAGCGTGCAGCGCTCGAACATCGCCGTCGCCGCATTCGCGAAGACGGCGATCGACGAGCCGCCCGCCGCAGTCGCATCGGCGGCTTCGATCGAGACGTCGTCGACCGTCGTCGCTGCGGCGCCGGGTGCGAGCGTCAACGCGACCTCGTCGGCAGGCGCGACGAGGTGCGTCGGGCTCGCCGCCGCGTACGCCCAGCCGTGGGCGCAATCGAGCGCGCCGAAGAGCGACGTGCCCGCCGGCAGCGTGATTGCCTCGTCGAACTCCTCGCCGCACGCGTAGACGCGCGAGCCGTTCGTGGTCGCGAGATCGATCGCGTGTGCGAGCGTCTTGACCGGGTTCGTCTTCGACCCGTCATCCGTGTCGTGGCCCATCGAGCTCGACACGAAGATGCCGCACGACCCGTCGACCGCGCCCGCCGTCGGATCGCAGTTCGTCATCGCCGAGCTGCTCGAGCCGCCGGCGCCGCCGCCGCCGGATGCGCTCGCGCCCGCTGCGCCCGTCGACGACGGCGAGCCCGAACCACCGTTCCCCGTCCCGCTGCTCGCGCCGCTCGACGTCGAGGTCGACGTGCACGTGAGCGTGTAGGTGCAGTCGCTGCCGAGGTCGCCGCACGCGCTGACGCTCGCGAGCGAAGCGGCGAGCACGACAGCGGCTCCTCCCATAATCCAAGCGCTTCGCATCGGTTCTCCCAAGGATCAGAAGTTGAGGCGCAGGTTGAAGCGCGCGCCGTCGCGCGTCGGCGCAGCGCCGACCTGCACGCGGTCCGCGACGGTGGGCGGCCAGATCAAGAGCCCCGCGGTAGCGAGGCCGGCGACGCCCGCGATGACGAAGCCTGCGACCTCGACGTCGGTGAACGTGTCGTGCGACGACGCGGACGACGAGAGCGTCGAGCATGCGGCCGCCGAGCTCGGCGGCGGCGCCGTGCAATCCACGCCCGCCGCGACGAGCCCGGAGCGCGCGTTGTCCCCGTCGCTTCGCTTCCCGCTCGCGACGACAGCGCCGACGATCCCGAGGGCGACGCCGCCGAGGGCGACACCGCCTGCGACGGCCGCCGGCCATCGGACCGGTCGACGCGCGTCAGCAGGTGGTGGAGGCGGCGGAGGACCGACGACGTGCGATGCCGAGGGCGCTTCGGCGACAAGCGTTACCTCGACCCGCTGCTCGCTGCCCTTCGCGGCGGTCACGGATCGCTTCGCCGCCGCGTAGCCGGAGAGCTTGACCTCGACTACGTGCTCGCCCGCGTCGACGAAGACCTGGTCCTCGAGCGGCGACGCGCCCGAATCGACGCCATCGACGAAGACGTGCGCGCCCGTCGGCGCCGCGACGACGGTGACAGCGCCGACCTGGGCCCGCGCCTCGGCGAGCGAGCGCTTCAGGAGCGCGAGGTGCTCGGGCTTGCCGCTCGCGGGGAACGTTCGGGCCGCGTACGTCAGGTGCTCGGCCGCATCGCGAAAGGCGCCCGTGTGGAGCTCGCTGAAGCCGAGGTTCGCGCCGATGTCGTAGGCGTGCTTCAGCGCCCACGCGTCGCGAAACGCTGCGCGCGCCTGCGGCCACTCGCCGCGCTTCGCGAGGTCGTTGCCGACGCGCGTGAGCTGATCGGCGCGCGCGCTCGCGCCGTCGTTCGGCTGCGCGGACGCCGCCCCGGAGAGGGCGAGCGCGACGCCGATGCACGAGAAGAAGAAGCGGAGCCGCATGGTCAGTCGATCACGACGGGTTGCGTCGGCGGCTTGTCGCCCGTCGGCTTCTTCCGCGGCGTGCCCTGAGGGTGAGCCTGCGTTGCTTGAACCGTCGGCTCCGGCGCGGCTGCCGTGCTCGCGGTGGGCGCGGTCGCGTCGGGCGCCTTCACAACGTCGGGCCGAAGCTCAGTCGTAGACGACGCTGGAGCCGCTGCGGTCTCTTTCGGCGGCGCCGGGGTGCTGCGCGGCGTGGCCTCGACGGGTGCATGCGTCGGCGTAGCGGAGCTCGCCGCGTCGCTCGGTTGCCGAAGGACGAGCCACGCGGCGCCGCCGAGGAGCACCGTCAACAACGCGGCGACCGCGAGCGTCCGACGTGACGCTGGCGGCGTCTCGGGCGCGTGATCTTGCGCGAGCGCCTCGCGCGACACGGACCGTACGCGCGTGGTGACTCGGTTGCGCGACGGGTCGCGCGGGCCGAGCTGCACCTTCGCCATCCGGAACGTCCGGTGCTCTTGACCAGGCGGGAGCGTCGTCGGCGGCACGTACGCGGAGCCGGCCTCGATCCCCGCGGTCTTGATGGTCCCCGTCATCGTCGGCGCCAGCGGCTTCGCGGCCGGCGCCTCGGGCGGGGGCTTCGCGTCCTCTTCGTCGATCGCGTCGAGGATCTTGCGGAACTTCTCGTCCTCGCTCGAAGCGCCAGGCAACAGGTCGCCAACGCCGAGCCCCGCTGGGTCCGGTGGCCGCCCATCGCGTGGGTTGGAGTGGCTCACGTGCTCCACCTCGTCACACTCGACGCGCCCTCGCGCGACCTCCTCGGGCGGCCATCCGGCGCCGCACCGCTCACGGAGGGAGTCGCGGAGCAGCAGCGCGAGCGCTCACAAAAAGATTCGCTGGCCGTCTCGTAGCTCCGCGCGGGCGCCGCGGACAACTCCGCGACGGCGCGGGGCCGCCACGCCGCCGCATCGACGCGGCCGAGCCGCAGGAGGTCGGGACGGATCGCGCCGATTGCCGCCAGCGCGAGGCCCGCGACGGCGAGGATGACGAGGATCGCGAAGAACGGCGAGCGACGCGGCGGCGTCATCGCGAGCGTCCGCGCCAGCGGAGCGGGCGTCGCAGCAGCTGACGACGAGACGGTCTTCGCGTGCGCGAAGTCTGGGTTCGAGGGCTGCGAGTGCCGCTCGATGACGATGGGCGTGTGCGGCGACTCGCCGCGCACGATCGCGATCGGCGCGCGCGGTGACTCGAAGCGCGGCTGCGACGCGGCGGACGGCCGCGGGCTCGGCGCGTCGCCGGCGTCACGCGCGACGACCTTGCCGTTCACGACGCGGAGCTTCGGCACCATCAGCTCGGTCCCGGTCGGCCCGGCGCGCATCTCGACGTGCGGCAGCATCTTCTCGGTGCCGAAGCGGGGAGGGCCAGCGTCGGAGGCGCGCGGCTCGGTCGTCGGCTCCTCGAGCACCTTCGCGGCGGTCGGCGTCGTCGGGTGCTCATCGCGCGGTTCCATGTGCTTGAGCGCCTCCGCCATGCGCGGCTGCGGCGCGGCCGCGAACGTCGTCGTCCACCAGCGGAGGGCCTCGGTCAGAGCGGCGGCGAAGGCGTCGGCCGACTGGTATCGCTGGTCGGGGTCCTTCTCCAGCGCTCGCGCGACGACCAGCGCGACCTCGCGGGGGAACTGCTTGATGACGTCCGAGAGCGGCGCGATCTCGCCGTGCAGCTGCCGCCCGATCACGACGGCGGCGGTGGGCAGGTTGCCGGTGTCGTCCTCGAACGGGTGTCGCCCGCGGATGAGCTCGTAGAGGATGACCCCGATCGAGTAGACGTCCCAGCGCGGGTCTGGCAGTTGCCCCGACTTCGTGTCGAACGAGAGGTGATCGGGCGACATGTAGAGCGGCGTGCCGATCGGCCGCGTCGTGTGGAGCTCCACGCCCGCGCAGTGCGCGATGCCGAAGTCGATGAGCTTCGCGACATCGGCCGGCATGAGGAACACGTTCTCGGGCTTGATGTCGCGGTGAACGGCGCCCTTCGCGTGGACGACGGCCGCCGCCTGACAGATCTGCCGCGCGATGCGGAGCGCGCGCTCCACGGGCATCGCGCCGCCGTTCATCACGTCGCGGAGCGGCTTGCCTGGGAGGAACTCGGTCACGATGCCGACCGTGCCGTCGTCGTCGAGGAACGCGTCGTGGTAGCGGACGACGTTGATGTGATCGATGTCGCGTAGGAGCCGCGCCTCGAGCACCGCGCGCTTGGCCGCCTTCCGGTCGCGCTGGCCCTTGATGCGCACGAGCTTCATCGCCCAGCGCACGCCGTTCGCGTCCGTCACCGCGTAGACCTCGCCGTAGCCGCCGCGTGCGACGCGCGCCGTGATCTCGTAGCCGTTGCGGCGATCGCCGACCGCGTGCATCCACGGCTCTTCGTCGACCGGAGAGCTCATCCAGGTGCGCGAGCCTACCAGAACGAGCGTCGCCCGCGGGTCAGGCGAAGCCCGATCGTGGACCTCAGAAATGTGCGAGCGCTGACCGGACGACGCCGTGACTCTCCGGGTGGAGCCCATGACGGACACCGACACGATTGAGGACTTCGCGCACCTACTCGCGGAGCTCGAGAGCCCGTTCGCGCTGCGCCGCGCGGTCCTCGCCGAGCACGGCCTCAGCGAGGTTGAGCTCGCAGCGCTCACTGAGCGCTGGTCGCGCGACCTCATGCGTGACGGCGGCCGCGAGAACAGCGAGCTCGCGAGGCGCTTCAACGTCGCCTACCTGTCGATGGCGTCGGCGCTCTCGACCGCGGCGCAGCAAGCGATCCCCGCCGTCGACGTGCGCTTCCTGAACGCCGACGTGCAGCCGTTCCGAGGCGAAGCGGCGCACGTGCCGCTCCACGCACCAGACGCGACGCCGCCGGCGCTGGCGCAGCCCGGGCCCGTGGCACCCGACACGGAGAAGCTCGTCCCTGCCCCGGGCGCCGAGCCGCTCGACATGACGCTCGAGCTCAGCGAGGTGCCGCCGGAGATGAGGTTGCCGTTCCGCGCGCCCGAGCCCGGCGCACCTACCGCCGCGCCGCCCGACGACGACACGGACCTCGACGCGACGCTCCCGTTGGCAGGGCCGACGGCCAAGAAGGTTCTGAGGGGCACAGCCGCGTTGCCGACGACCGAAGGGTTGCCGCACGTGTCGAAGGCCGCGCTGCCGTTCGGCCCGAAGAACGACGACAGGAAGCCGAAGACCTGAGGATGGAGCGTCGCTCTGACGTCGCACCGGAGAGATCACGATGACCTCGAGCATGCCGAACGAACCAGACGCGCGCCTCGAACGCGCTCGCGGGAATCGAGCCGACTACGCGTTCGGGACCGCCGAGGGCTGGGACGCGTTTCGCGTCGCGCGGTGGCACGGCGTCGAGCAGCTGTCGCGGCCCTTCCACTACGAGATCACGCTCGTCCGCGATGCCACCCGTGGACCGGCCGATCTTCAGGTGCTCGTCGACGGCGCCGCGACGCTCGCGATCGCGCACCAGCACGGCGTCCGCCCCGTGCACGGCGTGGTCGGCGCGGCGGAGGAGCTCGATCGCACACGCACCATGATCCTGTACCGCGTCGAGCTCGTGCCGCACCTCGTCCGCGCTCGACACCGCAGCACGTGTCGCTCGTTTCGAAAGAAGAGCCTCAAGGACGCCATCGCGCGCCTGCTCGAGAACACCGGCGGTGAAGGCGGAGGTCTCATCCCGAGGCCCGCGGCACTCCATCCGTCAGGCGTCGAGCTCACGTCGTACGTGACGCCGACGGCGGGCTATCGATGGTCCCTGCTCGACAGCGCGAGCGCGCGCCTCAGCGATCCTGAATACCGATCGACGGTCATCCAGTACAACGAGTCGGACTTCGATCTCCTCTCGCGGCTGCTCGAAGAAGAGGGCCTCACGTACCACTTCGAGCACACCGCCGAGGGATCGACGATGGTGCTCAGCGACCGGCTCGGCGCGGCGCCCGCATACGGCGCGCCGATGCACGTCGTGCAGCGCGCGAACGACGGCGGCGCCGACTCGTGGCGCGAGCACGTGCACGCGTTCCGGCAGCGGTTCGACCTCCGCCCGCGCGCGGCGCGCGTCGTCGATCAAGACCGCATGGTGCCGCGGCTTCGGCTCGAGGGTCGCACCGACGGCGCCGCCGTGCAGTCGACCGGCGCGCACGCCAGCTTCGCCTGTCCGGGCGGCTCGGCGTACTGCGACCTCTTCTCGCGGCTCGCGATGGAGCGACACGACGCGCAGCGCGCGCTGGCGACCGGGACCGGCGCGGTGCGCGCGCTCGAGCCGGGCGTCCGCGCCATCATCCGCGACGGCGAGGGCCTGCGCGACGACCGCGACGTCTTGTTCGAACGCGTTGAAGCCTACGCGCAGGAGTTCCTCCCGGAGGGCACGTCCCTCGATCGCGAGCCGTTCGGCTTCGACGACCGCCCGCATCGCGTGCCGTTCTACGAGAACCGATTCCGCGCGCTCCACGCCGACGTGCCGTATCGCCCTGAGCTCACCGTCCCGAAGCCGCGCATGGGCGGCATCCACCGCGCGATCGTCACCAACGAGGAGGGCGGCGCGGCGAACCCCGAGATCAACGCGAACGCGAACGGCGACGTGCGCGTGCGCTTCGCGTGGGACGACCGGCTGCCGGAGGCCGGCGTCGCGAGCTCGCAGTGGATCCCCGTCGTCAACGCGTGGGGCGGCACGGGCTGGGGCGCGCACCACACGCCGCGCGTCGGCCAGACCGTGATGGTCGCCTTCCACGACGGCGACGTCGACCAGCCGGTCGTGCTCGGCGGCTACTACAGCGCGCAGACGCCGCCGCCCTACGACGCGAGCAAGACACCGACCGTGAGCGGCATGCGCTCGCAGAGCTCGCCTGGCGGCGGAGGGTCGAACGAGATCAGCTTCGACGACTCGGCGGGCAACGAGATGTTGAGCACGAACGCGCAAAAGGACGCGAGCCATTCTGTCGGCAACGACGCGAGCCACTCCGTCGGCAACGACTACGACCAGGATATCGGCGGCGACGAGCAGCGGTCCGTGAACGGCGACAAGACGGCGAGCGTCGGAGGAGCCAAGTCCACGAGCGTCGGCGGGCCACACGCGGAGACGAACGGGCAGGACAAGTCGGTGACCGTCGCCGGGACGTATCGAGTCGACGCCGAAGAGATCGACCTCTTCGGGACTGCGGAGGTCCACGCACAAGGCAAGATGGTCTCGGCCTTCGGGGACACGATCTCGCTCATGACGTCGGGCGGCGCGTCGTTCATCCTGAAGGGCAGCAGCGCGTTCCTCGGAGCGGACACGGTCACGGTCTCAGGCCTGGTCGTGAAGGTCGGAGGAGGCGTCGTCCTCGTCGACGGTGGAGTGACCATCCGGCTCCAGGTTGGCGGTTCGACCGTCTCGATGTCCGCGGCGGAGATCGTCGAAGTCGCGTCGCTCATTCACCTCAACCCCGGCTGACTACCAATGAAACTCCTCTCTATCTCCACGCGTGGCGTCGGCGTCTTGCCGGACCGCGAGTGGTCGTTCACGGACGAGAGCGGCGACGTCGCCGCGACGACGGTGGTGACCGGCGGGCCGAGCGTCGGCAAGACCACGCTCCTCGAGGCCATCCTCGCGGCGAAGGAGCTCGCCGGCGCCTATGGCGCTCTCCCGACGCACCTCGATCGACTCCGCCGGCCGGACGTGGACGAGGCCGTGTTGGTCGCGCGCTGGCGCTTCACGCGTCGCGAAGTGCGGGCCGCCGAGCTCACCACCGACGTCGTCGAGACGACCGCGCGCCTGCGTCCTCACATGATGCCGTCGGAGTTGCCCGTCCGCGTGCGACAGGTCTTCGCCGACACCGAGCCGGCGCAGACGGCGGGCGGTGTCGCGTGGTTTCATGCGACGCGCGCGATGGCGCCCGGTCGCGCGCCGATGACGCGCGAGCATTCCTTTCTCTGGCTGCTCGACGACAATCGCCGCTTCGACGGTCTTGTCCCGACGGCGGCGCGAGCCATCCAGGAAGAGACGGCGGGGACGGCAGAGCGCGCGACGCGAGAAGGCTTGTTGTTCCCCGGAATGGCTCGTGGCCGACTCGACGGCCTGCGGGCGAGCCTCGCTCCGTTCCTCTGCCGAAAGACGGTCGCCGGAGCGCGTTCTCGGGCCGACACGTTCGAGCTGACGTTCGTCGATCGCAGCGGGTTCGTCACGACCTTCGAGCAGCTCGGCGCGCAGGAGAAGCAAGGTGTGCTGCTGGCGATGGCGCTCTTGGCGCGGCCCGTCCACCACGGTCTCATCTTGATCGACGCCCCCGAGCTGCACGTGCACCCCGCCGAGCAGGCGAAGTTCATCTCCGCGGTCCTCGCGCTCGCGCCGGACGCGCAGGCGATCTTGGCATCGTCGTCGCCGGGCATCGCGCCGCCGGATGCGCGCGTCGTGAGGCTCGAGGGAGGAGGTGCCTGATGGGAGGCGCGTATCGCGAAGGGGACATCCACTCGTGCTCGCTGTTCACCTGGAAGCCGCCCTTCTCCCACACCGGCGGCCCGGCTCAAACCGGATCTCCGAACGTGAAGGTCAACTCGAAGTCGATCATGCGTGGCACGGACCGCGCGACGTGTGAATACGGTCCGGTGGACTTCATCGTCACCGGGTCGTCGCCGCGCTCGGGGAACATGCGGCCGAGCTCGACCAGCGCGCCGAGTTCGTTCGGGATCGTCTCGATCGAGAGAGCCGGATCGATCGCGCGGAGAGACGCCTCGACGTCGGGCGCGTCGGCGAGGTTCTCGCGCGTCCACGCCGCGGCGATCGCTTGCCGGCGCGCCTCGTCGGTCGCGCCCGCGGGCGCTCCGAAGCGCAGCAAGCGCTCGTAGGCGGGGATGCGATCGCTCGCCGCGTCGGGGAACGCCTGCATCGCCGCGCGCTCGGTCATGATGACGACCGACGCGATCGTCTGCGCCTTCGACTGTCGCCACAGGTCCTCGATCGAGTCCGGCGGGCCGGAGCCGCCCTTTCCGACGGCGCTGCGGAGCGAGCGGTAGATCGCGTCGGTGCGGCTCGTGTCGCCGCCGACCTCGAGCGGGAGGCCTGCGCCCCAGCCGAGCCCGCCCATCGTCAGAACACCGTGAGGAAGAACGAGCCGTCCGTCGACGCGTCGTCCTTGTCGGTCAGCCGCACGTTGACGATCGCGCCCTGCGCGATGTCGTACTCGCCCTTCAGCCTCGAGCTCCCCGCGTGCGTGACGTGCGCGCCGACGAGCTTGGTCGCGACGGCGCCGCCGTCCTTGTCCGGGTAGCTGAGCTCGTACGCGACGACGTAGACGCCCGCGCTCGTCCGCGTGAGCGCCGGCGCTGCTCCCTGCCAGCCGTTCGCGTGCGCCGCGACGGCGACGACATCGGGCGCCGTGAACGTGGCCGCGACGAACGCGAGCGGCGCGCACGCGCCGAGGCCGGCGAGCTGCCAGCGCATGAGGTTGAGCAGATCGGCGCCGACGTCGCGCGACGGATCGCGCACGGCGCCGCGGTTGCGCAGCGTCGGTCCGAACGCGTCGAGCGTCGGGCGCGCGGGGAAGCCGCTCACGTCAGAGGTCTCCGGGGTAGACGCCGAGCCGACCCGCCGTGAGCAGGTGCGGCCCGAGGATGGGGTTCGCGGGGACGGTCGGCGCCGTCTGCGAGATCGTGAGGAGCTGCGCGTTCGAGAGCGCGAAGCCGAGCGCGTCCGAGAGCCACGACGCGATCGATGAGCCTGCGCGAAACGGGAGCTCCTCGTTCGGACGCGGGTAGCGGAGCGCGCGGTGACCGCGCGGATCGGTCGCGACGTTGAGGACCTCGCCCGGGCCGAGCGAGTCGAAGTACGCATCGGCGGTCTCGCCGACGAGATCGCGTAGCGCGGTGTCGGGCGAGATCACGTCGCCGACCGCGAGCGTCTTCGTGGTGGGCCGCTGAAGGACGACGCGGCACTCGTTCGCGGCAGTGCGCGTCACGTTGAAGACCGCGAGCGACTCGAAGCGCGTCGTCGCGTCGTTCCACACCATGAGCTTCGGTGCGGTCACGCCGAGCGGCAGCGGAACGGCGGAGGCGATCCGAAACGCCGTCGCGTTCTCGACCACCGTCACGGTCACCACCGCGTTGCCGTACGTCGGCCACGGGCTCGGGTCCGCCCAGCCCGACGCGACGCCCGCGTCCATCGAGAGCTCGAGCGCGACGTCGACGCTCT
>DASYCF010001076.1:0-2076 GCA_036500365.1 Byssovorax sp. | reverse complement strand
GCACTTCGAGGCGTCGAGCGCCGCGCTCGCCGCCCAGTTCGACGCCTACATGCCGTTCCGCGACGCGCACATCGACGGCAAGCAGACGCTCAGCGAGAACATCGCCGACCTCGCCGGCATCGCCATCGCGTACGACGCGTGGAAGGCGTCGCTCGGCGGCAAAGAGGCGCCGGTCGAGAACGGCCTCACGGGCGATCAGCAGTTCTTCCTCTCGTACGCGCAGGGCTGGCAGATGAAGCAGCGCGACGAGACCCTGCGCCAGCGGCTCAAGACCGACGGCCACGCCCCCGCGCACTGGCGCGTCTTCACCGTGCGCAACGTCGACGCCTGGTATCCCGCCTTCGAGGTCCTGCCGACGGACCCGCTGTTCTTGCAGCCGGCGGCCCGCGTCCGCATCTGGTGATTCGGGGGTGGATCAGCGCCTCCGCGCGGCGCCGGTGCTAACCTCGCGCGCGGCGGGAACACGCGCGCGGGCTCGGCGCTCTTCGGGCCGCGGAGCTCGCGATCGGCGGGGAACATGGCGCTCATCGAGCTCGATCACATCGCGAAGACGTACGACCTCGGCCTCTCGCAGGTGCCGGCGCTCCGCGACATCCACTTCTCGATCGATCCGGGCGAGTTCGTCGCGATCATCGGCCAGTCGGGCTCGGGCAAGTCGACGCTGATGAACATCCTCGGCTGCCTCGACGTGCCGTCGGCGGGGCGCTACCGGCTCGCCGGGCGCGACGTGTCCGAGCTCTCGGACGACGAGCTCGCCGACGTGCGCAACCTCGAGATCGGCTTCGTCTTCCAGAGCTTTCAGCTCCTGCCGCGGGCGAGCGCGCTCGAGAACGTCGAGCTCCCGCTCATCTACCGCGGCGTCTCGAAGCGCGACCGGCGCGAGCTCGCCGTCCTCGCGCTCGAGCAGGTCCAGCTCAAGGATCGCATGCACCACAAGCCGACCGAGCTCTCCGGCGGCCAGCGCCAGCGCGTCGCCATCGCGCGCGCGCTCGTCACGCAGCCGTCGCTGCTCCTCGCCGACGAGCCGACCGGCAACCTCGACAGCCGCACGGGCGAGGAGATCGTGCGGCTCTTCCTCGAGCTCCATCAGAGCGGCAACACGATCATCCTCGTCACGCACGAGCCCAAGCTCGCGGCGCGCTGTCCGCGGGCCGTGCGCATCGTCGACGGGCTCGTCATCGCCGACGGCGCCGGCCGCGACGTCGCGATGGCCAACGCCGAGGCGCTCGGCGCCGAGGCGGTCGCGCAGGTGCTCGCGGCCGAGGCGGCGGGCCGCGCCGAGGTGACCGCGTGACCGCGCGGACGCCCGAGCCTTACCGCGAGCCGAAGGGCGCCGTCCGCAACATGGCCCGCGCGCGCGTCCGTCGGATCGGCTTCGTCGCCCGCGTCGTCCGCTTCGCGTCCGAGCTCGTCGAGGCGGTCGTCCAGGCGGCGCGCTCGCTCGTCTCGCACAAGCTGCGCGCCGCGCTCACGATCGCGGGCGTCTCCGTCGGCATCATGGCGGTGATCATCATCTTCATGGTCGAGGCGGGCATGCAGGCGAGCTTCGCGCGGCAGCTCAACTCGCTCGGCCCCCACACGCTCTACGTCCACAAGTGGGCCTGGGGCGTCGGCGGCGGCGACTGGTGGAAGCTCAGGAACCGCCCCGCCGTCGGCGCCGGCGATTACCGCGCCATCGTCGAGAACGCGAAGCTCCCCGTCGCCGTCGCGCCGATCGCGAACACCGAAGCCACCGTCCTCTTCGGCGAGAAGGAGCTGAAGGCCGTCGACGTGCGCGGCACGACCGAGGCGTTCCTCGACTCGAGCGGCTGGCAGCTGCGCCGCGGCCGCTTCATCAGCGACCTCGACCACGAGATCTCGTCCGACGCGTGCGTCATCGGCGCCGACATCGAGGACGCGCTCTTCAAGGGCACCGATCCCGTCGGCCAGCGCGTCCGCGTCGGCCCCGTCTCGCGCTGCACCGTCGTCGGCTCGCTCGTGCGCAAGGGCACCGCGTTCGGGCGTTCGCAGGACGGCCTCCTCATCCTCCCCCTCTCGTCCTTCCGCCGCGCGTTCGGCCAAAAGCGCGGCCTCACG
>DASYCF010001075.1:0-6205 GCA_036500365.1 Byssovorax sp. | reverse complement strand
TCCCGCAGGCGATCTCGGCAGCGCAGACGTCGGTCCACATGACGATGTACATCTTGTCGGATCACGGGACGATCGACGCGCTCATCGAGCGGCATCAGGCCGGCGTCGACGTGAAGGTCGTGCTGAACCAGAGTTTCCCTGGGGACGCGACGGATTCTCAATCGAACCAGGACGTCTTCGATCAGCTGCAGGGCGCGGGGGTACCCGTCGTGTGGGCGCCGGGCGTGTTCCAGTACACGCACGAGAAGAGCTTCGTCGTCGACGGGACCACGGCGTGGATCATGACGATGAACGCGGCGAACTCGTCGCCGGACGACAACCGCGAGTACCTCGCGATCGACACGATCCCCGAGCACGTGCAGGAGGACGAGGCGGTCTTCGAGGGCGACTTCGCCGGCGCGCCCGTCGCGACGGTCGACGGGCCGCTCGTCGTCGCGCCGATCAACGCGCACACCGACCTCGACGCGTTCGTCGCGACTGCGAAGAGCACGATCGACATCGAGGCGGAGGAGCTCTCCGACGATACGTTCATCGACGCGCTCGTCGCCGCCTCGCACGCCGGCGTCGCCATCCGCGTCGTGCTGCCGGATCCGAATCCGAACAGCTTCAACGGCGGACACGCGCTGACGAGCGCGCAGCAGGAGGCGCTCACCCGCATGAAGGCGGCGGCCTTCGGCCTCGTGTGGATCACGAACCCGTACGTGCACGCGAAGACGATCGTCGTCGACGGCACCTCGGCGTACGTGGGCTCGGCGAACTTCACGTACACGTCGCTCGAGATGAACCGCGAGCTCGGTGTCTTGTTCGCGGTCGAGCCCGAGATCGCGAAGATCACCGCGACCATCAACCAAGACTTCGCCGCCGGCACCCCGTTCTGACCCCCTGACTCCGACTCCCACAGGGAGGTCGACGCCCACCGGGAGGACGGTCGAGGCGCGCCTCGGTTAATCGAGCCAGCCTTGTAGGAAGCTCGCGTGGGTCGCGCGGTCGACGTAGACGAGGCCCTCGCCGGCGATGGGCGGGGCGCCGCCGCGGCGCGAGGCGTCGCCCGAGGAGAACCACGCGGTCATGTAGTCGCGCGAGATGGGCGCGGGCATCCACCAGCCGACCTGGGAGAGGCGCAGCAGGAACGCGCGCGGCTCCGCGGCGAAGAGGCCTTGATCGATCGCGACCACGCGCTGCATCGCGATCTCGCCGAGCGGGATGGGCGAGGGCAAGAGGCGCGTGGCCCGCGCCAGCGGGTTCGCGGCGATCGACGCTGCTGCCTCTCGCGCGGAGAGATCGTACGCGCCGGTGAAGTCGACGGGGACGAGCGCGCTCTGGCCCTCGGGCGCGTGGGCGCCGCGCACCGCGAGGACGCCGACGCGATCGGCGCCGATCTCGGCCGAGAGCTCGGCGAGCAAGACGGGCAGCGCGTCTGGATTGGCGGCCTTGCCACGGGACAGATCGAGCTGGACGCGCCGCGCGCGCACGATGGTCGGGGCGACGAGCCGGAGCCGCACGGCGGGCGCGCCGATCTCGACCCGCTCGAGCCGCGCGCGCAGCGTGCGCAGGAGATCGGCCTCGGCCGAGAGGGGCGCGGGCAGCTCGACCACGAGCTCGACGTGGTTCAACGCTTCACGCAGCGCGGCGATGGACGGGTCGAGGAGGATCTCGACCTCGAGCCGAGCGCACGCCTCCCCCCGGGCGGCGAGGCGCGCGCCGATGCGCGACGTCATCCCGCGGAGGACGAACAGCAGCGCCTCGACGTTCTCGACGCCCTCCTCGAACGCGGCCTCTTCGACGAGGACGCGCGGCGGCTCGTACGGCAAGAGCGGCAGAGGGTCGCGCCCGTCGAGCAGATCGATCACGTCGCGCGAGCGACCGGGGATGCGCGCCGCGAGCGCCGCGCGCGGGAGCTTCGCGAGGTCGCCCGCGGTGACGAGGCCGAGCCGCAGGAACCACGCGTGGAGGTCCCCGCCGGCGCGCGCGCCCTCCGCCGGATCCGCGAGCGGGAGGGCCAGGGCGGGCAGCGGGGCCATCGCCTCGGCCACGCGGCCGGGCGGGGCGATCGGCGCGTGAACGTGCGGCGGCGCGTAGCGGGCGAGCGCCTGTGCGGATCGCGGTCCGTCGGAGATGGCGGCGCGCGCGCCGTGGCCGAGCGCGGCCGCGCGCTCGACGAGCTCGAGGGCGAGCGCCTCCTCCCCGCCGACGAGGTGCGCCGAGCCCGTGATGTCGAGCCAAACGGTGTCGATCGGCACGTCGTCGGCGGCGAGGCGGATGGAGACGGTGGGCGCGAGGCTCATCGCGAGCTCGGCGACGCGGCCGAGCTCGGCCTCGATCTCGGCGTGGGTGACGCGCGCGATGGTGAGGCCCGCGACGAACGCCGTCGCCTCCGTCACTTGCATGCCGGCGCAGACGCCGTAGCGGCGCGCCTGCTCGTCGACGGCGTCGAGCCTGGCGGTCGCGGTGAGCTCGCCTCCGCCTGCGGCCCCGTCATGGATGATGACGCCGAGGCCGCGAGGCGCAGAGACACCTGCGATCTCGCACGCGAGGTGCGGCAACACGAGGGCGGCGACGCGGCGCATGGCTCGATCTCAAGCGGGGATGGCGAGCGCGCTCGACGTAGAGACGCGACCGCCGCGCTCCTTCGCGATGCGCAGCGCGACGCGGTCGAACGCGGGCCGCTCGAGCTCGATGCGCATGGCGACAGGCAACGGCAGCGAGCGCCGCGCGCGCGAGTCGGTCAAGAGGAGGACCGACGTGTCGCTCCCCTCGACCGCGAGAGCGAGCCTGCGCACCGCCGTGCTCCAGCGATCGAGGCGCTCGCGCGCGAGCGCCCCGGGGACGCCCGCCGCGTCCACCACGACGATCGAGAAGACGCGGCTCGACGCGACGCGCACGGCGACGCGCCCGAGCAGATCCCGAGGGCGCTCGCTGGCGCCGCGCCCCTCGTCCGCGCGGGGGGGCCGCACGACGAGCAGCCGCGCGAGATCGACGCCGGCGCGCGCCGCGGCGGGCGCGAACAGGGAGCCTGCTCCTTCAATCCAGGCGCACCACGCGCCCGCGCTCGCCGCGCCGCCGCGCGCCGTAGCCTCTCGCTGGGCGGCCGCGCATACGGCGAGGGCGAGGGTCGTGGCCCGAGCGAGCCCGCCGGGGGACGCGAGCTCGACGACGGCGCCGCGCGGGACGCCGCCGTCGGGCAGGAGCGCGTCGACCCCGTGGAAATCGAGCGGCAGCGCGCGCGCGCGGAGAGCGCCCTGCGCCGCGACGTCCGCCCCGAGGGCGACCGAATTTCCCGCGATCGACGCCGGCAACAGCGACCGGAGCAGGGCGACGGAGCTCATACTGAACAAATAACCAGTTCTCATGCCGGCGCCACAAAAAAGTCGCGTCGCCGCCTCTCGAAGGCGCTCGCGCCGCCGGGCGCACGAGGCGCGAGCGACCGAGCGTCGTCAGTGGCAGGTGGCGGCGGTCGGCAGCGCGCAGGTGCCGTCGCACGTGGCGGGAGGCATGCACGGGTCTTGCCCGTTGACGGTGCACGAGGTGCCGTCGGCGAGCGTAGCATCGCAGAAGCCTGGCTTCTGGCCGCTCGGGGGGACGTTGCAGTAGAAGCCTGGCGAGCAGTAGAAAAACAAGCCCGACCCGGGCTTGTAGCACTGGCCGCCATCGAAAGGCGGGTGGAGCGGACCGCACGTGTGCGACTCGGGGTCGCAGCCCTCGCCAAAGGCGTAGTTGCATTGATCATCGGACTCGCAGCTCGCGCCAGCCGTGAGCGGCTCCGTGCAGCGGCCCTCGTCGCCGCAGACGTAGCTGTAGGCGCAGAGCTCGCTCGCGCTGCAGCGCTCGCCCAGATCCTTTGGACTCCCGCACGTGCCGTCGTTGCAGGACAGGCCGACGTCGCACGTGTCGAACGTGTCGGTGCAGCTCTGGCCGGTGATGCGGAGGCGGGCGCACTTGCCGCACCCGAAGGTGATCGACGAGGGCGGGCGGATGCAGTAGCCGCTGTCGCACTGCGTGTCGTCGACGCACGCATGCTCCGGCGGCTCGGTCCCGCGGAGCGCGGCGTCGCATGCGTTGCGCGTGAACGTCTGGTTGATCCACTCGTCGCACGTCGCCCCGGCGATGTCGGTCGCGCAGAGGCCGAGGTAGCCGCCGGCGAGGTTCGTGTGCGGCAGGTCGAGGAGCGTCGGACAAAACAGGCCGCGCCGCGCCGCGCACGTGTCCGGATCGGTCGCGAAGCCGCCACCGAGCGCGACCTCGGGCGTGCAGGTGTAGACACGGTCGCAGTCCGCCGCGTAGTACGCCATGCAATCGTCGCTCGGCGTCGACGAGCCGCAGCCTGGTAGGACGACGACGGCGCCGCCGACGGTGGCGACGAGGAGCGACAGCGCGATTCGGAGTGGTGAAGTCATGGGCACCTGCGCGGCGCGCGGACGGGGCGCGCCAACTCCACCCATATCGGACCGTCGCGGCGTCCTCAAGCGCATCCGTCGAGAGCTCTTTCGCGTCGCGCTCATCCTTGATAGAGTGATCCGATGATCACACGGCGACGAGCGCTCGAGTCGGGGCGAGCTCGGAGGGTGAACGGGCTCCTCCCCGCGCTGCTCGTCGTGACGTTCGCCGCCGCGCGCGCAGAGGCCCTACCGCCGCCGAGCCCCGAGGCGCTGGCCGAGGCGAAGTCGCTCGACGCGGCCGCCGACAAGCTCGCGAGATCAGGTGCGCAGGCCGAGGCGCTCGCCGCTCTACGCAGGAGCGAAGAGCTCGCGCCGCGGCCCGAGACGCTGCGCGCGATCGCGCGCGTCCAGCGCGACATGAAGGATTTCGCCGCCGCGTACGCGACGTTGAGGTCCCTCGACGCGAGGTTCGGCGACGGCCTCAAGAAGAAGGATCGCGAGGCGCTCCTCCGCGAGATCGCCGAGCTCGAGGCCATCACGGGAGGCCTGCACCTCGTCCTCGCCGACGGCATGGCCGCGCGCGTCGACGCCGGGGCCTCGATCGCGGGCCCGTTCGACGCGACGATCCGAGCGAACCTCGGCGTCCACGTCGTCAAGGTCGAGCAGCCCGGTCATGATCCGGTCGAGTCGAAGGTCGAGATCAAGCCAGGCGCCGTGACCGAGCTCACGCCGACCCTCGCCGCGAAGCCAGGTCGGCTCGTCGTGCGCATGCGCGGCACCCCGACGCGGCTCCTCGTCGATGGCGTCGACGTCGGCGCGCCGCCCTTCGCGGCCGACGCGAAGGCGGGCGTCCACGTCATCGAGGTCGGCGTCCCGCCGAACGTCACGCGGCGCGAGGCGCTCGTCCCGCCGGCCGGCGTCGTCGAGGTGGTCGTCGACGGGACGACCACGCGCACGCTCGTCATCGAGGCTCCAGACAACGCGGCCGTGTTCGTCGACGGCCGGCCCAAGTCGCTCCACGGCACGTGGTCGGGTGTCGTCGAGGAGGGCCCGCACGAGCTCCTCGTCACGCAAGAGGGCTTCGCGCCCGAGAAGCGGATGATCTTGCCGCTCGAGCCCGGCGAGACGCGGACGGAGCGTGTCTCGCTCGCGCTTCCGCCTTCACCGCCATTTCGAGGCGTCTATGGTCAGCTGAGCGCGGTCCTCGCCGTGTCGGGGTCGGCGAACAATTTCGTGACGGACGCGTGCGCGGTGCGGCCAGGGTGCACCGGCTTCAGCGGCGCCGTGGGCGTGGCGTTGCCAGGACGTGTCGGTTACAGCTTCGGTTGGTTCGGCCTCGAGGGCGTCGCCGAGTTTCGCTACGACCAATCCTGGCAGACGCTCACCGAGACTGCGTCGTCGCCTGAGCCGAGCTACACCGGCAGCTTCCAGGTGCATCGCATCTCGATCGCGGAGGGCATCGGTGTTCGGTTCAGCCCCCCGACGCGGGACGCCCGCTTCTCGATGGGGCTCGGCGTCGCGCACCTCGATCAGTTCCTCGTGACGTCGGCGAACGTCGCCGGCAATGGCTACGCGGAGCCGCCCTCCGCCCACGCGTCCGCGCCGATGCTGCTGCTCGACGCCGGCGTGCTCTTCGGCCCGACGCCCGCGGCTCGGCTCCGACTCGCGCTCGAGGCGTCGTTCGAGTTCATCGGAGACCCGGTGACGGACTCGAGCCAGACCTCCGTCGTCATGACGCGTGGGACCAACGTGTTCATCGGTCCCGCGATCGGCGTGCAGTTCGGCCATTGACGTCGAGGCGGACGCATCGACGGGGGCGCGCTGCTCGG
>DASYCF010001074.1:0-1877 GCA_036500365.1 Byssovorax sp. | reverse complement strand
GATCCAGCCTGACGGGTCGGTCAAGAACGCGATCGTCGCCGAGTCGAAGGACATGCCGCTCGCGCTCGCGACGTGCGCGCAGCGGGTATTTCAAGGCCTCGTCTTCCCGCACCCGAGAGGCGATGGCACCGTCACGGTCCGCTACCCGGTGAGCTTCGTGCCTTGATGCGCGCGCCGTGTCGACGTCGGCTTTGCCGGTTCGGGCGCGGCGCGCGACGATGACGGGATGCGGCGCGGCGCGACGTGGGCAGCAGCGGCGGTGTTGACGGCGACCGCGACGGCGCGCGCCGCCGGGGACGCGCCGCCCTGGGTCGACGGCGGGGGACGGTTCGCGGATGGAGCTTCGGCGCGCGTGCTCAAGCAAGACACGCCCATCTCGTTCGCGCCGAACGGGAGCGCGCCGAGGCGCGGCTCGGCGGCGAAGGACGCGCTCCTGCCCGTGTACGCGACGCGCGTGGGGCCGGGGTGCTCCGGCGCCTGGCTCATGGTCGGGCCGCTCGCGTGGATGTGCGAGGACGGCGTCGAGCCGACGAGCGCCGCGCCGATCGACGCGCGGAGGCACACGATCGCCGACGCGGCGGACGGGCTGCCGTTCGCGTATCACTTCGTCGGACAAGACGGCTCGCTCGCGTACAAGCGCCTCGTCGCGGCGGACGTCGGCGATCCCGACATGACCCTCGAGCCGGGGTTCGCGGTCGCGATCGTGGGCGAGCGCGTGCTCGACGGCGCGCGCTTCGGTCAGACGCTGCACGACCTCTGGGTGCCGATGCGCGACCTCGGGCCCGTGCGCCCGTTCGCGTTCCGCGGCGCCGAGCTCGCGCCGGACGCGTCGAGCGTCGACGTCGGCTGGGTGTTCGTCGATCGCGCGCGCGTGTTCACGAAGCCGAGCGCGGCGTCGCCGTCGTCGGAGACGCGCGCGCGCTTCGAGCGCGTGCCCGTGCTCGAAGAGCAGAGCGGATTCTATCGAATTGGCGACGGCCTCTGGATGTCGAGCAAGGAGGTGCGCCACTTCACCATGGCGCCGCCGCCGAGCGAGGTCGACGTGGGCGCGGGCGAGCGCTGGATCGACGTGGAGCTCGCGTCGCAGACGCTCGTCGCCTACGAGGGCGCGCGGCCCGTGTTCGCGACGATCGTGTCGACGGGCAAGGGCAAGCAGGGCACCCCGCTCGCGACGCCGAAGGGCGTGCACCGCATCTGGGTGAAGCTCCTCACGAGCGACATGGACAACCTCGAGGACGAGAACGCGGCGCGCTACTACCGCATCGAGAACGTGCCCTGGGTGCAGTATTTCTCGAAGGGCGTGGGCCTCCACGGCGCGTTCTGGCACCGCTCGTTCGGCCAGGTGCGGAGCCACGGCTGCGTGAACCTCTCGCCGCTCGACGCGCAGCGCCTCTTCTGGTTCACGGGGCCGCACCTGCCCGCGGGCTGGACGGCGGTGACGCCCGAGGCCCACGAGCCCGGCGCCGTCGTGCGCGTGCGCTGATGGTCTCGATCCTCGCCGCCGTCAAAGACCTCGGGCGCATCCGGCAGATCTACGTCGTGCTCGTGCGGCACGGCTTCGGCGAGCTCGCGCAGCGCCTCGGCTTCGGGGCGAAGAGGCGCGACAAGGCGCTGCTCGCGGGAGCCGCGACCGCGGGCGACGACGACGCGCTCCTCGACGAGCCGGCCCCCGAGTCCGAGGCCGCGCGCGGCGAGATCGAGAAGACGAAGGCGTCGCTCGCGGAGCGCGTGCGGCTCGTGCTCATGGACCTCGGCCCGAGCTTCGTGAAGCTCGGCCAGATCGCGTCGACGCGCCCCGACGTCATCCCGGCCGCGTGGATCGTCGAGCTGAAGAAGCTCCAGGACGAGGTGAACCCGCTCGGCTTCGAAGAGATCCA
>DASYCF010001073.1:0-1926 GCA_036500365.1 Byssovorax sp. | reverse complement strand
GTCCCACCTGCTGGCGACGTTCGCTCCGTGACGCCTGCGGGCTAAGATCCGCCTGTCCTTGGAACTCTTCTCGCGAGGGCTTCATGCGCAGCGCGCCCTTGGTCCTCGGCTTGGCGGCGCGGCGCAGCGGCTACAGCGCGCAGCGCAACTGACGAGCGCGTAACGGGCGACGCACCGCGGAGGCCCGTTCGCGCGGCGAAGCGGCTTGACGCGTCTCGCGCCCTCCGCGAATTGTCCCCGCGCGCGGGGCAGGCTGCGGCCGCCGCGCGAGCGTAGAAGCACCGATGAGCGACGTCGTCATGAACGGGCACGGGGGCGAGATCCCACCTCTCCACGCCTCGCGCGTGTTCGCGGGCAAGCGCCTCGTCGTCGTCGGCGGCACGGGCTTCCTCGGCAAGGTCTGGGTGTCGATGCTCCTGCGTCGCTTCCCGGATCTCGACCACGTCTGGCTCGTCGTCCGGCCCAAGGCGGATCAGTCCGCCGAAGAGCGCTTCTGGGCGCAGATCGCCTCGTCGCCGCCGTTCGATCCGATCCGCGACGCGCACCCGGGCGACGCGACCGAGCGCTTCCTCCGCGCGAAGGTCACGCCCGTCGCGGGCGACATCGTCGAGCCGCTCCTCGGCCTCGATCCGCAGCTCGTCGAGGATCTGCGCGCGGCGAAGATCGACGCGGTCGTGAACGTCGCCGGCGTCGTCGACTTCAGCCCGCCGCTCGACGAGGCGCTCGAGGTGAACGCGTTCGGCGTGAACAACCTCGTCGCGCTCGCGCGCACGCTCGGCGCGCGCGTCATGCACACGAGCACGTGCTACGTCGCCGGCTACCGCGCCGGGCTCATCGAAGAGAACGACCCGCGCGAGGTGCCGTTCCCGCGCGCCGAGGGCGAGACCTGGTACGGCGCGGCGTGCCCGAAGCGCACGCTCGAGCGGTCGCACTGGGATCCGCAGCGCGAGATCGCCGAGTGCCTCGACCTCGTGAAGCAAGCGAAGACGCGCGGGGACGACGCGTTCCGCCAGAGCGCGTTCCTCGACGAGGCGAAGTTCGCCCTCGAGCAGCGCGGCGAGCCCGCGCGCGGCAAGGTCCTCGAACAAGAGCTCGCGAAGGTGAAGCGCAAGTTCATGAAGGACCAGCTCATCGCCGCCGGCACGGAGCGCGCGCTCTTCTGGGGCTGGTCGAACATCTACACGTACACGAAGAGCATCGGCGAGCAGGCGCTCGCGACCTCGGGCCTGCCCTTCACGATCGTGCGGCCCGCCGTCATCGAGTCGAGCTGCACCTTCCCATTTCCCGGCTGGAACGAGGGGATCAACACGTCGGCGCCGTTCCTCTACATGGCGTCGAAGGGCCAGGTGCAGTTCCCCGGCGGCCACGACATCCACCTCGACATCATCCCCGTCGACATGGTGGCGAGCGGCATGCTCATCGCGCTCGCCGAGCTCCTCGAGGGCAGCCAGCGCCCCGTCTATCACCTCGGCGCGAGCGACTCGAACCCGTGCGCGATGCCGCGCTACCTCGAGCTCGCGGGCCTCTACAAACGCCGCCAGGTGTTCGACGGCAAGCGCACGAAGATCTTCGACCTCGTCTCGGCGCGCTTCGAGTCGCTCACGATCGAGAAGAAGCAGTACGAGGCGCACGGCTCGCGCCGCATCGCGGGCGCGCTCAAGGGCCTCGGCAAGGTGTTCGGCGCGGCGAGCGTCGGCCCGCTCGCGTCCGTGTTCAAGCCCGCGGCGAAGGCGCTCGCGGCGGCCGGCAAGGCAGAGGACCGCACGGCCGACGTGATGGAGCTCTTCATCCCGTTCGTCGCGTCGTGCGAGTGGATCTTCTCGTGCGCGAACACGCGCGCCGCGATCGCCCGCCTCGTGCCGGAGGACCGCGCGCTCTTCCAGTGGGAGCCCGAGAAGATCGACTGGCGCCTCTGGATGTGGGACG
>DASYCF010001072.1:0-3990 GCA_036500365.1 Byssovorax sp. | reverse complement strand
GACGACGTAGCTCACGATGCGCTTCGTCTTGTTCGGCGGGCTCCCGCCGTCGGCCATGGCGCCGCCCTCCGCCTTCTTCGTGAGCGAAGGGATGGTCACGATCTTTTGATCGCTCGCGGCGCCGACGGTGACCGTCGTCTGCCAGACCTCGTAGCCGGGCGCGGTCGCCTCGATGACGTGCGCGCCCGGGTCGACGGGGATCGCCGTGCCGAGCGCGCCGGCGCCGATGTCCTGCCCGTCGCGGCGAATCAGGAGGCCCGGCGTCGCCGCGTCGGCCGTCGCGATCGTGAGCTTCGACAGGCGCGGCTCGAGCACGGCCGCCTTCTCGCGTGAGCCGGACGCGAGCGCCGAGTCGCCGGTCTTGGTCGCGTCGAACGCGAGGTGGTTCCAGGTGGCCCAGGCGGTCGCGAGGCGCCCCGCCTTCTCGCACGCGACGGCCTGCGCCTTCTCCGTGCCGATCTGGGCGTCTTGTCGGTAGCTCTCGGCGAACTTGTCGCAGGCCTCGTTGAACTTGCCGCCCTCGAACAGGGCGCTGCCCGCCTTGAACAGCGCCTCGGCCGTGGCCGGGTCTGCGGACGCCGGCGTCGCCGCCGCGAGGAAGGCCATGCCCGCGAGGGCGCCGAGCGCGATTCGTGCGTTCTTCATGTGCGGTGTCGAGTCCTGGCACCAAGTGGAACTGCGATGGGACGAAAGGGAAGTCAGCCGAACGGCGACTTGGGGATCGCGTTGATGTCCGGGGCCGGCGTCGACGGCATCGCCGGCTTCGCCGGGTCCTTCTTCGGTGGCGGCGTCGGCGTTCGGCCGGGCCCGTGGCGGCCCGGCAGCGGGCCGCGTGGCGGCGTCGCCTCGGCCGTGGCGCTCGGCGCTGCCGTGTCCGCTGTCGTCCCAGCTGCAGACGCGCTCGCCGATGCGGACGCGCTCGCGCCGGGCGACGCGCTGGCGGCCGTCGTCGCGGTGGCGCTCGGCGTGCTGGTCGCCGCGGTCGTCGCGCTCGGCGCAGCGCTCGGCTGTTGCGCGGCGCCCTGCGCGTCTGCCGGCGTCGGGGCTTCGCCTCGTCCGCGAGCCCAGAAGATCGCGCCGACGATCGACCCGACGAGCATCATCCCCACGATCGCGACGACGACGCCCTTGCTCGACGACGGCCGCGGCCCGGTCGTCGACAGGTTCGCGTTCGTGTTGTTCGCGAACGCCGCCGTCGCGCGCGCGCTGTGCGGCGCTTGGTAGGGCGAGAGCACGATCTGGTTCGGATCCGTCTGCGAGCCAGCGGGCGGCTCGTGCGGTGGCGACGTCTGCTGCGGCAGCGCCTGCTGCGAGACCTGCTGCACCTGCTGCGGCGTGTACGTCGACGCCGACGGCATCGACGCGCGCGGATCGCCCTGCGGCAAGAGCGGGATGCCGCCCATGCGGGCGACGCGCTCGATCGTGGGCCGCGTGGGCGCCGGCGCCCACGGCGCGAGCGCGACGACGAACTCGGCGATCGAGCCGTAGCGGACGCCGCGGTCGCGGGCGTACGCGCGCTCGAGCGCGACGGCGAGCGCCTCCGGCACGTCGGGCCGGGCCTGTCGAATCGGTGTCGGGATGCCGGTGAGGATCTCTGCGCAGAGCTGCGGCAGGGTCTCGGCGTAGAACGGCTGCTTGCCGGCGAGGAGCTCGTACAGGCTGATGCCGAGCGCGTAGATGTCGGTCCGGTGATCGACGCTCCGCGTCTGCTGCATCTGCTCGGGCGACATGTAGAGGGCCGAGCCCATCGCCGCCATCGTCTTGGTCAGGTTCTCGACGTTGCCCATCGTCTTCGAGATGCCGAAGTCGAGCACCTTGACGAGCGGGTAGCCGTCTTGCCGGCGCGTGAGGAAGAGGTTCGCCGGCTTGAGATCGCGGTGCACGATGCCGTGCGAGTGCGCCTCGGCGATGGCCTCGCACCCCTGCACGACGTAATCGATGGCCTCGGGGATCGCGAGGACGCCGCGCTTCTCGAGCACCTGCGAGAGGTCGCTCCCCTCGAGGAACTCCATGACCATGTAGGGAGAGCCGTTGTCGAGCGTGCCGACGTCCGACACGCGGGCGACATGCTCGCTCTTGATCTTCACGGCGGCGCGCGCCTCACGCAGGAACCGCGCCGCGGCCTCCGGGTGTGAGGCGTAGTCGGGCAGCAGGAACTTGAGGGCGACGCGCTCGTCGAGGGCGATGTGCTTCGCCTCGACGACGAGGCCCATGCCGCCCTGACCGATGATGCGCTCGACGCGATACTTCCCGGCGAGGACGGTGCCAGGCGCGACGGGCGGGAGATTCGCGGAGGATTCGGTCACTGCGGGTCCTGATGGTCTCAGCTTCGAGCGGGTGCGGCAAGCGGCGCGCGCCCCCGCCCGGACACGAGAACGCGCGCCGACTTCCTGTCGCGCGCCAGCGCCGCCAGTTTACCGAATTCTGCGTGGCCGACGACGTTTTGCTGCGCGCCCCTTTCGACCGCCCCGAGCGCCTGACGTGCCGGGGGCCGATGCTAAGTTCCACGTTCATGACGAGCTGCAAGGAGGAGGCGCTCCGCTGGGTGCACCGCACCGCGGCCGGCGGCGCCGCCTTCGCCGCCGTGCCGATCCCGCTGTCCACGTCCGCCGGCCTCGCCGCGATGGAGACGACGATGAGCGCCATGATCGGCGACATCTACGGCGAGCCGATGAACGCGATCACGAGCACGCTCACCACGGGCGCGATGAGCGTCATCGGCCAAGGCCTCAAGTGGCTGGCGATGCAGGGCACGCTGTTCGTCCCCGTCCTCGGCATCCCCATCCGCATGGGCATCGCGGCCGCCACGATCGAGGCCGTCGGCCACGCGGTCATCGCCCACTACGAGCGCAAGTACCCGGGCAAGATGTTCCAGAAAAAGCAGCCGCCGCCGTAGCGCGCGCGTCGCCGCGGCGCGCTATTCTGGGCGCCCTCGTGCGCGTCAACGACCTCGCTTTTCGTCGCTTCCGCATCGAGCGCAAGGCCGGCTCCGGCGGCATGGGCACGGTCTACCGCGCGACCGACACCCGCACGAACGAGCCCGTCGCGCTCAAGGTCATCCGCGCCGACGACGACGTCGATCACGAGCGGTTCCTGCGCGAGGCCGCCGCGCTCGCCCGCGTCGTGCACCCGGCCGTCGTGCGCTACGTCGATCACGGCACGGGCGAGGACGGACACTACCTCGCGATGGAGTGGCTCGAGGGCGAGGACCTCGGCGCGCGGCTCGCGAGGGAAGGGCTGACCGTCGGCGACAGCGTCGCGGTCGCCGCGGCCGTCGCCTCGGCGCTCGGCGCCGCCCACGCGCACGGGATCGTCCACCGCGACGTCAAGCCGCGGAACATCTTCCTCGTCGGCGGCGCGATCGAGCGCGTGAAGGTGCTCGACTTCGGCATCGCGCTGCTTCGGGAAGGAGCCGAGCTGACCGTCACCGGCGCCATGCTCGGCACGCCTGGTTACATGGCGCCCGAGCAGGCCGAGGGCGCGCGCGATCTCGACGCGCGGGCGGACGTGTTCTCGCTCGGGTGCGTGCTCTTCCGCTGCCTCGCGGGCGAGGCGCCGTTCGCCGGCGAGAGCCTCCTCGCCGTCCTCGCGAAGACCGTGCTCGAGGAGTCGCCGCGCGTGTCCGACTTCCGCCTCGACGTGCCGCCCGACCTCGACGATCTCGTCGCGCGGCTCCTCGCGAAGGACAAGGCGCACCGTCCGGCCGACGGGCACGCGGTCGCGACCGAGCTCGCGGGGCTCGGCGGCGTGCGCGTGTCGGCGCCAGCGCCCGTGGCCGCGCCGAGCGGGTCGCTCACCGAGGGCGAGCGGCGCGTGCTGTCGGTCGTGATCGCGGGCGGCGCCGGCCGCGGCGTGAAGCCCACGACGGCCCGAGAGCGCGACGCGGCGCCGGGGTCCGCGTTCGCCGCCTCGCGCGCGAAGGAGGCCGGGATCCGCCTCGCCGCCGCGCGCTTCGGCGGTCACGTCGAGTCGCTCGCCGAGGGATCGCAC
>DASYCF010001071.1:0-8535 GCA_036500365.1 Byssovorax sp. | reverse complement strand
GAAGTACCAGAGCGTGCGCGACAGCTCGAGCTGCGGGATCTCGAGCGGATCATAGACGCCCTCGAGCTCGTCGCCGGCGAGCAAGCGGATCGGGAACCACATGGGCGCGAACGCTGCCACCGCGACGATGTCGCCCGCGTGGCCGTAGCTCGGATCGAGCGCCTGAGCGGCGAGCACGCTGTTACCGCCCTGCGAGACCCCGGCGAGCACGACCTTGAACGGGTTCGAGTCCGCGCGCATGAAGAGCTCCGCCGCGGCGCGCGTGGCGTCGAGCATCGAGTGGGCCTCGTCCTCGGCCGACAGGTACCCTTGCATCGCCGCGGGATCGCCGAAGCCCGCGAGGTCGGGCACGACGGTGATCCAGCCTTCGGCCGCGATCGCGAGCGGCTGTGAGCTCTCATAGTCGCCAGGGGCCGCCCCTGCGCTGTCGCACTGCGGACCCATCCCGATGCTCCCGTGTCCCCACACGACCAAGACGTCGTCGGAGCGCGCGCCGTGCGGCACGAGCACCACGGCGGTCGCCTTCGCGTCTCGCTGACCGGCGCCCTGCGCGAGCCGCTCGGTGCGGTAGGCGATGCGGTAGACGTCGACGTCGCGGAGCTCCGGCGCGATCATCGCGTCCGCCTCCTGGTCGGCCGCCACCGTGTCCGCGTCGATCGTGCCGTCGCGCGCGCAGTTGGTGAGCTCGCCGCGCTGCGCGTCGTCGAACGGCGGCAACCCCTTCGACGGGCCATAGACGTCCGCGAACGAGTCGGCACATGGGTAGTCCACCGGCAAGATGGCCGCGTGGACGACGCCGATGCGTTCATCTTCATCGTCGCCACCACAGCCGACCACGGTGAGCGCCGCGAGGGCCGCGGCCGCGAGGAGGAGTCGCATGCGGGTGCGCTAAGCACGGGGCGTTCCGCGAGAAAAAGCCGATGACTTTCTTGCGTCTAGAGCGCGCCCCGGCGACTTCATCGCCCTCTGAAGGGGGACTTCATCGCTCGTGAACGGCGCTTTCAGGCCGAACTGCATCGCCAGGTGAACGGCGCTTTCATGCGCTCGCCGCCTCCGACGCGGTGGCGGCGCCATGGCGGGCTTGTTCCCCGCGCGTCGTCGCCGCAGCGCCTGGGTCGCGCGGGGCTTTGAAGGGGAAAAATGGAGCGCATCGCGCGCGGGGCGAGTTCCCGGTACCTTTCGGACATGCTTTCTCCGGGACGCGGCACTCTGCCCTTGCTCTTGCTGTCGCTCGTCGCGTGCGGCGCGCGGTCCAACCTCGACGCGGGCGGCGGCGTCGACGGCCTCGGCGGCGCGGGCGGCGAGAGGTCGACGAGCTCGACGACCGCCAGCTCGAGCCGGTCGTCGTCGAGCGTCGTCAGCGGGACGCAGAGCTCGACGGGCGGCAACGGCGGCAACGGCGGCAACGGCGGCAACGGCGGCGGCGGCGGGTCGACGGGCGGCAACGCCACCGTCAGCAGCTCGTCGGCCGGCGGGGGCGGCGGGGTCGTCAGCAGCTCGTCCGTGAGCAGCAGCGCGTCGATCAGCAGCAGCGCATCCATCAGCAGCTCGTCGGTCAGCAGCAGCGCGTCGATCAGCAGCAGCGCGTCGGTCAGCAGCAGCGCGTCGATCAGCAGCAGCGCGTCCGTCAGCAGCAGCAGCAGCAGCAGCAGCAGCGCGTCGTCGAGCAGCGGCACGGGAGGCGGCGGCGGGGGCGACGCGTGCCACCCCACCTGCGGCAGCGCGGAGGTCTGCGACGACGCGCACCTCGGCGTCGACGACAACTGCAACGGCAGCGTCGACGAGGGCTGCACGTGCACGCTCGGTCAGTCGCACGGCTGCTTCGTCGGTGACCCCATGTACCGCGACGCGCCCGGCTGCTTCGAGGGCGTCGAGACGTGCCAGGACGACGGCCTGTGGGGCCCGTGCGAGGGCGGCGTCCAGCCGGCGCAGCAGTGCTATCTCGACGACCAGACGGCCTGCCACGCGCTCACCGCGATGCCGTTCACCCAGAGGGACCTCCACGACGGGCTCGGCCAATTCGACGTGGGCGTCGACGCGAACAGCGAGGTGTTCACGATCGCCTGTCCGAGCGGCGTGACGCCTTGTCTGCCGGCGCGCACCGGCGGCAAATTCGCCGCGTTCCAGTCCGGCGAGTACGACGTCACCTACCAGGCGACGCGCATGGGGCAGCCGATCTCGTGCACGTATCCGTTCATCGTCGGCATCGGCGGCCTGCGCGTCGAGCTCACGTGGGAGCACCCGCTCAACGACTCCGCCAACGGCGTCGACCTCGACCTGCACCTGCATCAGCCGGGGGACACGCGCCCGTGGAAGCTCGACGGAGGCAAGGTCGACTGCGGCTTCGCCAACTGCGCCGCGTCCGCGTTCACGCCGCCGTCGGGCACGTCGCCGAGCTGGTTCGCCGACCCGCCCGCCGCCCCGCCGCAAGCGGTGAACTGGTGGAACGACCCGTCGCCTGGCGGCAACAACTGCTACACGGCCCCTGCCGGAGAGGGGCAGACGTGGCGCCAGTACGGCATGGGCTGCCACAACCCGCGCCTCGAGTCCGACGTCATCACGTGTGACCCGACGATCACGACCCCGGCGAACACGAACATCTGCCGCCCCGAGACGATCGCGATCGACTACCCGCCGCCGGACACGTGGATGCGCGTCGGCGTGCTCTATTACTCGAACCACGGCGCGCACTACTCCGTGCACCCCGTGGTCAAGGTGTTCTGCGGCGGGCACATCGCCGCGGAGATCAGCCAGTACGATATGCCCGCCGGGCCGCTCACGTTCGCGCCGTCCGACGGCGCCGGCGGGCCGAACCAGAACACGTTCTGGTACGCAGCCGACGTGCGCTTCCCCACCGACCCGTGCGGGCGAGGCGAGTGCGAGGTCGTCCCGATCTCGACGTCCCCGACGACGCGCGAGCCGTACCTCTCGACCGGGCACGTCGCTGATCAGGACTTCGGCCCCGCCTATCCACCCTGAGCCCTGCGCGGGCGCCGGGTGTACGATCGAGGTCGATGCAAGAAGCAGAGCGACGACGGCTGTCTCTCGAGCTCACGCCGTTCTTCGGCGGCCTCGAGGCGGCGGCGTTCGACCGGATCCTCGCGATGCTCGCCCCGCGCGTGCACGGCGCGGGGGCCGTCGTCTTCCGCGAGGGCGACCCGGGGCGCTCGCTGTACGTGGTGGGCGAAGGCCGCCTGATGAAGTGGCAGAGCGGCGACTCGGGCCGCCAGGTGAAGCACATGCGCCTCGAGGCCGGCGACTTCTTCGGCGAGATGGAGCTCATCGAGATCCAGCCGCGCCAGTTCACGGTCGTCTCGGAGACGCCGTCGCTGCTCTACGAGCTGACGAACCGCGATCTCTATCGGCTCTATCAGGAGGACGTGCACGCGTACGTCATGGTCCTCCAGAACATCAACCGCGAGCTCTGCCGCAACATCCGCAAGGCCCACGACCGCATCACCGAGCACGCCGAGCAGCTCGGCGAAGAGGTGACGCAGATCGTCGCCGGGATCGGCCACGTGCGACGCCAGGTGATCGACGACAAGAAGTGAGAGTGTGCACGCATCCTCTCCGAATTAGGCTCGGATGGGCGCCACTGAGGCGACGGCGATCGGCGTCGAGACGGGTGCAGCCGCGAGCAACGGAGCGCAGGCGTACTCCGGTACGCCGAGCACCGTAGCGGAGCGGATGCGCCCGTATCGGCGCCGAGCGCCCCCGCCTCAGGTTTCGAGCTCGTCGAGGAGCTGGTTCGCGCGCTCGTCCTCGAGGCCGAGGAGCTCGGCGAAGCGGTTCAAGGTCTCGTTCTCGGCGTCGGCGATCTCCTGGTCGGCGAACGCCATCGCGGCGGCGAGGACGAACGCGGCCTCGGAGGCGATCGTCTCCTTCTTCAGGACGCCGGCGGCCTCGGCGAGGCGCAGGTCGGCGCCTTGGTCCTTCACGCGGGCGAGCGCCGCCTCGAACAGCTTGTCGATCTCGACCGAGCGCACGCCGCCGGCCGTGAGCTCGCGCACGGCGCCGCGCAGGAGGTCCTTCTCGGCCTGCGACGCGTTGCCGTCGGCGGCGAGCATGATGACCATCGCCTCGATCGTCGCGCCGAGCAGCGCGATCGCCTCGGCGTCGCCGCCGAGCGCCTCCTCGGTGTCCGCGTGCGCGACCGACTCGTCCGTGACGGCGACGGTGGAGGGCGCGCCCCCCGTCTCGAGGAGGCGGTCGCGGAGCATGCGGATGGCGGGGGTCTCGATCTGAATCGGCATCGCCGCATCCTGCCCGTTCGCGCGGCGGAAGTCGTCAGGGATGCGCCGGGCCTTCCCACGGCCCGCCGGGTGCACCAGAGTGCGCGCCGTGAACGACATCGCGTCGCGCAAGCAAGACCACATCGACCTCTGCGCGACGGGCGACGTGGGCTTCCGCGAGAAGACCACGCTCTTCGAAGAGATCGAGCTCGTCCACGACGCGGTGCCCGAGCTCTCGCTCGACGATCTCGACACGTCGGTGGAGGTCCTCGGCAAGCGCCTGCGCGCGCCGCTCTTGATCGCGGCGATGACGGGCGGCACCGAGCGCGCGCGCGAGATCAACCGCGAGCTCGCCCGCATCGCCGAGGAGCGCGGCTACGCGTTCGGCCTCGGCAGCCAGCGCGCGATGCTGCGCGGCCCCGTCGACGCGACGTACATGGTGCGCGACGTCGCGCCGACCACGCTCCTCCTCGGGAACCTCGGCGCGGTGCAAGCGCGCGATGTGCCGAGCGCCGCCGTCGCCGAGCTCGCCGCGAAGGTCGGGGCCGACGCGATGTGCATCCATTTGAACCCGGCGATGGAGCTCGTGCAGCCCGGCGGAGATCGCGATTTCAAGGGCATCCTGCCGACGCTCGAGCGCCTCGTGCACGAGCTCGACGTGCCCGTGATCGCGAAGGAGACGGGCTGCGGCATCGGCCGGCGCGCCGCCCGGCGCATCGCGCGCGCGGGCGTCGATCACGTCGACGTCTCGGGCTCGGGCGGCACGTCGTGGGTCGCGGTCGAGACCGCGCGCGCCACGGCCGGGGCGCGCACGCTCGGCGAGGCGCTGCGCGAGTGGGGCGTGCCGACGGCGGCGTCCGTCGGCCTCGCGCGGGCGACGAAGCCGCGGTTCGAGACGATCTTCGCGACAGGCGGCGTGGCGAGCGGGCTCGACGCCGCGCGCGCCCTCGCCCTCGGCGCGACGGCGGCGGGCATCGCGCGGCCCGTCCTGCAAGCGTTTCAAGCCGGCGGGCGCGACGCGGCGCTGGCCTTCCTCGACGAGGTCGAGGCCGAGCTCCGCGCCGTGATGCTCCTCGTCGGCGCGCGCCGCGCGCGGCATCTCCGCAAGGCCGAGCGGGTCGTCGGGCCGCGGCTCGCCCGCTGGCTCCAAAGGCCGAGCCGCCGCGAGCGGTAGCTTCCCAGGGGGCGACGCGAGGTGGTAGCGTCGACGCGACTTCCTCGAGCGCACGCTGCAGGCAGACAACCTCGGTAGACAGTCCCGCAAGAGCCGAGGGCGCGAGGCCCGAGGGAGAACACGACGCGCGATGACGAACACGAAGGGACGCACGCCCGACAGCGATCGCCCGCCGGAGGACCTGAAGAAGGAGCGCGACGCGTTCATTCAGCAGTTCTTCCGCAAGGGCGCGCAGCTCACGGAGGAGCTGCTCAAGGAGGGCGAGCGCCTGCGCGACCGCATCGCGTCGCTCGAGGCCGAGAACGGCGAGCTCCGCACGCACCTCGCCAGCGACGAGGCGATCCGCGACCTGCTGCGCAAGATCGAGTCGCTCGAGAAGGAGAAGCAAGAGCTCCTCGCCCGCTCGCGCCGCGCGCAGGAGAGCGAAGACGGCACGGCGCAGCTCTACGCCGAGATCGAGGGCGAGCTCGCGAACTTCGCGAACCTCTACGTCGCCGCCTCGCAGCTCCTCGGCGCGCGCAGCGTCCGCGGCGTGCTTCGCAACTTGAAGGAGCTCCTCGCGCAGCTCGTCGGCGCCGCGGCGTTCGTCGTGTACCTGCGCGACGACGAGCACGCCGAGCTCGTCGCGATCGCGACCGAGGGCGCGCGCGCGGCCGACGTCGCGCGCATCCCCGCCGGCGCCGGGCCCATCGGCCAGGCCGTCGCGAAGGGTCAAATCGCCTACCAGACGACGGGCGATCTCACGCGCGGCACGCTCGACGCGCCGGCCGCCGTCATCCCGCTTTCGCTCGAGGGCGCGACCGTCGGCGCCATCGTGATCGTCGCCACGCTGCCGCAGAAGACGGAGTTCGTGAACATCGACGTCGAGCTGTTCCGGCTGCTCGGCGCGCAGGCGGCCGCCGCGCTCGCGAACGCGCGGTTCTTCACGGAAGCGGGCCGCAAGCTGCCCACGGTCGGGGCGTTCCTCGACCTCGAGGACTGACGCATGGCCGAATACTCGTGTCTCATCGTCGAAGACTCGCCCATGATGCGGCAGCTTCTCGTCTTCGCGCTCGCCCGCGTGAAGAACCTCCGCGTGACCGAGGCGGACGACGGCGTCGACGGCCTGCGCAAGCTCGCGTCGACGAAGTACGACGTCATCATCACCGACATCAACATGCCGATCATGGACGGCCTGAAGCTCGTGAAGCGCGTGCGCACGGACCCCGTGCACAAGGACACGCCGATCATCATCATCACGACCGAGGGCTCGCAGGAGGACCGGCAGCGCGCGCTCCAGCTCGGCGCGAACGCGTACATCACCAAGCCCATCCAGGCGCCGCAGGTGATCGCGAAGGTGAAGGAGCTCCTCAAGATCGAGTGAGCGGGTGAAGCCGCTCGCGATCAAGATCTGCGGCGTGACGACGCCCGCGGACGCGGAGCTCGCGGTCGACGCCGGCGCGACGCACGTCGGCCTGAACTTCGTCCCGAGCTCGAGGCGCTTCGTCGATCGCGAGCGCGCGAAGGCGATCGCGGCCGCCGTGCGCGGGCGCGTCGTGGTCGTCGGGGTCGTCGCGGATCTCGACGACGCGGCGCTGCTCGAGCTCGCGTGCGAAGGTTGGCTCGACGCGCTGCAGCTCCACGGCGACGAGTCGGCGGACGCGTTCAACGCGCTCGCGTTCGGCGCGGCGATCCCCCTGTGGAAGGCGGTGCGCGTCGGCGAGCGCGGCGACCTCGCGCGCGCGGACGCCTACGCGAGCTCGCTCGTCGTCGACGCGAAGGTCGAGGGCGAGCTCGGCGGCACGGGCCGGCGCGCGGACTGGGAGCTCGCCGCCGAGCTCGCGCGCGAGCGGCCGGTTTGGCTCGCGGGCGGGCTCACGCCCGAGAACGTCGCCGAGGCCGTCGCCGCGGTGCGCCCGTTCGGCGTCGACGTCGCGAGCGGGGTCGAAATGCAAACCGCCCAGGGCCCTCGAAAGGACCCCGGGCGCGTCTACGCGTTCGTGGCCGCGGCGCGCGCCGCAGCGGCGAAGCTCACTTCTTCAGGTTGATCGAGAACTCGGAGCAGCCGGGCGACGCGATCGAGCCGAAGTACTGGCCGCCGTCGCCGGTGACCTCGCCGATCATGCCGACGGTCGAGAACGTCGGCGGGTGCTCGATCCACTCGCCGGGCTTGAACTCGATCTTGTGCGTGGCGACGTCGTAGACGCCGTTCACGCGGAAGGCGCCGTGCGGCACCGTGCCGTTCGTGCCGGGCAGCTTCCCGAAGTCGAACACGGCCGCGACCGACGCGCCGGAGACGTTCTCGACCTTGAGGCGCAGCGCCGTCTGACCCTGGCGGCACTTGTACGCGCCGACCCAGGTCTGGCCGGGCTGGAACGGGTTCGGCCCGGCGAGGACGGCGCGGCCGCCGCACACGTCCGCCGCGATGTGGCCGCCCTTGGCGGGGTCGACGTCGATCTTGCGGCCCTTGATCTCCGCCGCGATGAACACGGTGCGGCGGTTCTGGGCGCGGCCGGCCTCGTTGTCGTTCGTGGCGACGGGGCGCGTCTCACCGAAGCCGACGGGCAGGAGGCGCCGGCACTCGACGCCGTGCGCGACGAGCCAGTTCGCGACCGAGAGCGCGCGGCCCTCGGACAGCTTCTGGTTCGCATCGGTGCCGCCGACGTTGTCGGTGTGGCCCTCGATGCGGAGGAGCGTCGTGTCGGCCGAGCGCTGCATGTACTCGGCGACGACCTGGAGCACCGCGTCCGACTCGGGCGAGAGCGCGGCGCTTCCCGTCGCGAACTTCACGGGAGCAGGCAGCTTGATCGGCTCGGGCGCGACCACCACGACCTCTTGCACCGGAGCCGGCGGAGGAGGAGGAGGCGGCGCGACCGGCGGCGGCGGCGGATCGCCGCACGCGAAGGTCGCGGTGACCATGAGAGAAAGCGCCGCCACGCGCAGGAAGTTCTTCGACGTGTGCATTGGATTGAGGCCTCCCCTGATCGGCCGACCCACCGCCGACGCAGTTTGATGGGGGCGGCTTCTACTCGGATGCGCGTATCGGCACAAGGGGAGAGGAACGCGGGACCTCGCAAAAGCTGCCCGGCTCGCGTGGGCGCTCGGCGGTTGCGCTACCCTCTGACCCGATGACGACCTCCGGAGCTCGTT
>DASYCF010001070.1:0-1802 GCA_036500365.1 Byssovorax sp. | reverse complement strand
GTCTCGAGGAGCTTCTTCACCACGTCGCTGCGACCGCTCGCCGCCCGATACAGGCGATCGACGAGCCCGCGCCGCGCCGCCGCGTAATCCTCCGGGAGCGCCGCGCGACGCTCGATCCGCGCGAGCCGCCTCGGGACGATTTTGTACGCGGCGACGACGAACGCGGCGGCGGCGCTCGTCGCGACGAGCAGGCCGAGGAGCGCCGCGCCGCTCGCGTTGCCGCCCCGCGGAGGCCACGGCGCGTGCGCCAAGGCCAGGCCGAGCGTCACCACGCCGAGCGCGACGTGGATGGCGAGCGCGGGCGCGACCTTGCTCGTGACGACCGCGGCGCGCGCGCTCGGTTTGCCGCGTCGCACGAGCCGCTTCGGCGCGGCGTACGCGAGCAGGCCCAGCATCCCGAGCGCGGCGAGCACGCCGGCGATCAGCGCGGCGCCTTGCCCGGGCGCCCACGCGCCGCGGGCGCGCATCACGCCGCCGACGATCGCGAAGCCGACTGCCGCGATGGTCGCGTCGCTGACGAGCGGCCCCGTCCCGCCGCGCGTCGACGCAGCGCTCCTCGCCGTCGCGTCGACGCCTGGCGACGCGGCGGCGCGGCCCCCGAACCCGGCGCCGAAGAGCTGCCGTACGTCGGCGATCTCCTCGGCCGGGTTGAGGCGGAAGATCGACGAGGTCGGGCAGTGCTTCACGCACGCGGGTCCGTCGGACTCGCGGCAGAGGTCGCACTTCACGGCGACGAGGTCGAAGTCGATCCCGCCGTCGACCTTGGCGCCGCTCGGTCGCGGCGCGTCGGCGGGGCGCTCGGCCATGTGGATGTTCTCCCAAGGGCACGCCTTCGCGCAGGCGCCGCAGCCCGTGCAGAGCTCGGGGCGGATGAACACCTCGCCCGCCTCTTTTCCGATCGCGCCGGTCGGGCAGTCGACCATGCACGCCGGGTTCTCGCAGTGCTGGCACGAGTTCGGGAGCAACAGGCTCGAGGGCGCCGCGCCGTCGCCGCGGCCGTCGACGCGCGCGACCATCTTGTCGCCGCGGCGCACGAGCCTCGCCTCGCCGTCGTCGTGCGCCGTCGCGCAGGCCCACGCGCAGTGGCCGCAGCGCACGCACGTCTCGAGGTCGATGACGAGCAGCGAGCGCGCGACCTGCATGCGGTAGAGGTCGCGGAACACGTGCTGCGTCGCGTTCGCGGCCGCCCGCGCGACGAGCTCGTGGGCGGCGCCGAGGTGCTCGTCGGCGACGCGGCGCATGCGCGTGAGGAGGTCCGGGTGCGCGCGCCCGAGGCGCCGCACGACGTCGGCCGGCACGGCGACGAGCTCCGACGCGCCGCTCGACACGGCGGCGTGCGTGCGCGGGCCGCCGCCCTCGATCTCGGCGTCGCCGAAGAAGTCACCGCGGCCGACGTAGCCGCGCACGCGCACGCGGTGACCTTCCTCGACCTGCAGCTGCACGAGCCCGTCGGCCACGAAGTAGAGCTCGCGCGCCGCCTCGCCCTCTCGATACACGTGCTCGCCGCGGCCGATCTTCACGTGCGCGGCGACGTCGAGCAGCACGTCGAGGTCTTGCTCGGGCAGGGCGCGCGTGAAGGCGAGCGTCGCGAAGAGATCGCGCGTCGCGGCGCGCCGGAGGCCTCGCTCGAGCCGCGCCGACTCGCCCGCGCCCGCGCGGGCCGCCGCGCGACGGAAGACGTGCACGGGGATCTCGGCGACACGCGACGCGGTGCGCGCGACGGCGTCGGCGCGCCGCGCGAGGCCGACGGTCGATTCTTCGCCGAACGAGCTGCCGGCGCCGGCGACGCGGAGCTCGGTCGC
>DASYCF010001069.1:0-2728 GCA_036500365.1 Byssovorax sp. | reverse complement strand
GCTGGATCTTCGCCTTCGCGTCCTTGCGCGCGAGCCACTTGCGGGCGAGCTCGCCGAGCGCGCCGATCGACTCGGCGAGCGCGTTCGTGTCGTCACCGCCCGCGCTCGCCGTCGAGAGCGCGGCGCGCTCGGCGTCGCGCTGCCCTGCGAACGCGCGCATCACGCCGACGAGGTTCGTCTTCGCGACGCGCGCGGCCCCCTCGAGCTCGTCCGCCGTCGCCGCCGCCTCGCCGCGCCCCGCGCCCGCCACCGGCGCCGTCATCGCCTCGCCGAGCGCGTCGATCGTGTCGAGCAGGAACCGGAACCGCGCGACGGGATACCGCGCCGAGACCCGCGCGCCGTAGCTCTTGAGCGCGCCGTCGATCGCCTGTGCGACCACGATCGACTCGCCGAGCACGTCCGCGCTCTTCGTCTGCCCGCCGAGCTCGCTCCGCCGCTCGTCGGTCGCGAGCTCGGTGAACGCGTCGACCTCGTCGGGCGTGTTCTCCGGGTAACGCACGCGGAGGCGCTCGAGCGCGACGAGCTCCTTCTTCAAGCTCGAGCCGCTCGGCTTCGCCGCTGGCTTGGCCGCCTCCTTCGCGCCGCGCGCGGCCTGCTTGGCCTCGGCCTTCGCGCCGCGGGCTGCATGCTTCTCGATCTTCTTGGCCGCCTTCGCCTCGGCCTTGCCTGCACGCTTCGCCTCTTTCGTCCCGTCCTTGTTCGCCATGTGCACCCTCCGCGCGGGAGGGTATCGCCGCGGCAAGACGCCTCGCAAGTCGCCCGTCTCGTCTGCGTGAGTGGCACCGCGGCCCAGAGAGCTTGCAAGTTCGCGTAGGTGATCTTGTCGTCGACCACGTGCACCACGAGGAGGAGCGCGAGGTTCTCTTCGACGACGATCTTCTCAATGCCGCCGAGCTCATCTGCGCAGCGGCGAAGCCATGCGGTCGCGGTCTCGTCGGCATGCCGTCGCGCCTTGCCCCGTGCCATCGCCGGTGGAAACGCGACCCGCGCGCTAGGACGAGCGATGCCGAGCGTGTAGACGAGCTGCTCGAGACCCGGCGTGAACATCAGGCTGCGCGGAGCTTGTCGTCGATGGTCGGCGGCGCGCCACCCTTCATGACGGACTGTCGGAGTTCCGCTTCGTTCAGCGCGTAGAACCTCAGCGAGCACACGTCGGGTGCGAGGTTCACCGGCTTGTTCGTCTCGAGCCAGACCTGGTAGCGCAAGCCAACTGCGTCCATGGTGATCGCGTCAAAGGCGACCGCGATGTCCGGCCGCTCCGGTTCGAGGAGCCGCGACGTGACGCAACAGACAGGCGTCACGTCGATGTCGAACTCCGACTTGATCGCGGCGTGAAGCGCGCGGCACATCTCCGAGTGGTTCGCGAACGCCCCGCTGCGGAGCGAGGGGAACGCTCGAGAGAGCGACGCCGCCTCGCGCCTGCGAACGAGATCCTCGGACACGCCCGAGCGGAGCTGGATGACGTCGCTCCGGCCTTCCATCAGGTTCACCACGCGCTTGAGGACGTCGGTCTCCATCCCGAGGTAAACGGCGGCCCATTTCCAGGAGACGAGCCCGTTCTGGAGAAGGAACGTCTCGAGCGCATGTCGATCCACCTCGAGCCCGGAGGCCGCGGCGCGCGACGGTGGCTTCCCGCCGAAAACGCGTGGCCCAAGTGCGCAATGCGCCGAGAAGCCGGGGATCGTCCAGGTCGAGCCCGAGCAGATCGGCCACGAGCGCTGCGGAAGACCAAGGTTCGATCAGCGCGTTCAGGCGCGCCATGTGGGTCGCATCCATGCACTCACAAATAGCACGAGCGCACGCATAGATCGCGCACGCGAGCCGGCGGCGACGCGCATGCTCCCCATGCCGCGCCCCGGGACGATCAGAACGCGATCTCTACCCCATGCGGCACCGCGCGCGCAGCGTGCGACGACGAGGGCCCGCGCGACGTCAGCGCCCAGACGACGAGCCCCCCGCCCGCGAGGAGCCCGACGCCGAACAGCACATCACCCGCGATGAGGTCGCCTCGCGAGCCATCGATCTGCCCCTGCGTGCACGTCCGCGCGACACCGCACGTCGCGTACAGATCGCTCCGCGACGACAGGCCCACGCCCCACAGCGCGCCGCCCGCGGCGAGCAGCGTGACGCTCGAGCCGCCGAGGATCCAGGGCGTGAGCGACGTCGACCGCGGCGCGCTCGCCATCCCCGCGCTGGCACCGACTCCGCCGTCGAGCGCGACCGAGACGACGCGCCCGCGCTCGCCCTCGCGGAGCACGACGCTCCGAACGACCGCGGCCGCGCCGGCGCGCTCGACGCGGACCTCGTGCGGACCCGGGTCGAGATCGAGCGCGCGCCCCTCGAGCGCTTCATCGGACGGGCGCCCGTCGACGGTTACGCGCGCGCCGCTCGTCACGTCGCCGGCTGGGTCGGTCACGCGCAGCACGATCGACGGCGTCGCGGCCTCGGCCTCGGCGAGCCAGCGCGCGCAGTCGCGCCGCACGAGCGCGGGGCACGCGTCGCGCGCGCACACGACGAACCCGTCCCGCGCCTCGCGCAGCCGCCCGGCCTTCCGCTCGACCTGCGCGTGCTCGGCGGCGGCGATGCACGCGTCGGTCTCGTCGGCGCGCGCGCGGCCCGGCATCGCAACGGCGACGGCGCCGAGCAGCAGCGCGATCTGCGCCGCGCCGCGCGTCCCTCGAGCCATGCCCCCTTCTAGTGGCCCGCGCGCTGGCTGTCGATCGCGCCC
>DASYCF010001068.1:0-3568 GCA_036500365.1 Byssovorax sp. | reverse complement strand
GTGCGTCGCCGCGCCAGCGTTGCGCGTCGGGGACGCCGCCGCGTCGGCGATCACGTTCGTGGGCGCGACGGTCGTCGTGATCGCGCCGCTCGCGCTCGCCGCGCCCGCTCGGCCGTCGACGCGCGCGGCCGTCGGCGCCGCTACGCTCGCGATCGCGTGCGTCGTCGTCGCTGCGCTCGCGCGGCCAGACGTCCGCGTCGCCGCGGCGCTCGTCGACTTCGGCCTCGTCGCGCTCGCGGCGGCGGCGGGGGGCGGGATCGGCAGGCGCATCCAACACCCGGGGCACCTCGCGCCGGCGTGCGCCGTCGCCGCGGCGGCGGACCTCGCGAGCGTGCTGTCGCCCGCCGGGCCGACGCGCGCCATCGCCTCGAGCGAGCGCGCGCTGTCGCTCCTCGCCGTCGGCTTCGCGGTCCCCGGGACGCACGCCGTGGCGCCGTCGATCGGCCTCGGCGACGCGCTGTTCATCGCGCTCGCGCTCGGCTGCGCGTCGGCGCACGGGCTCGGGGTGGCGCGGCTCGCGATCGCATGCGCCGTGGGCCTCGCGGCGGCGGGCGCGCTCTCCGCCGCCACCGCCGCGCCGATCCCGGCGCTCGTCCTCGTCGCCGCGGCCGTCGTCGCGGCGAGCCCCCGCGCGCGCGCTGTCCGTCGCGAAGATCGCACGACGACGCAGGTGGCCTTCGCGATCGCCGCGGGCGTGGCCCTCGCCGTCGTGCTCCAGCGCGCGCTCGCCGATTGAGGTTGCTCGCAGGATCGATGTCCCGCAGCGTCGATCGATGACCGCGTCGTTCGCCCGGTTCACCGTCGCCGCGGCGTGCGCGCTCGCGTCCGGCTGCGCGGCGCCTCCGCCGACGCCGACCACGCCGACGACCCCCGCGCCGAGCGCGCTCGCTGGCGCCTCGTACGCGGCCGCGCCGGTCGCGGTCACGTCGAAGGCGGAGGAGTGCAACGGCGTCATCCGCGTCATCAACCGAGGCGTCGCGAGGCTCTCCAAGCCGGCCGGCGGCGAGGGCTCCGGCGTCGAGGGCCTCGAGACGATGGCCACCGATCTCGACGCGACCGCCGCTGCCGTCTCGAAGATCCACGTCACGACGCCCGCGCTCGCGCCGCTCGCGGCCGAGTACGCCGCGATGGCGCGTGGCGCGGCGAAGGCAGCATCCGCTCTGGCTGCCGCGGCGCGCGCGCGCGACGTCGGCGCGATCGGGCGCGCAGAGGTCGAGATGGATCGCGCCGTGAAGCTCGAGGATCCGATCGTCGATCGGATCAACGCGCTCTGCCACGCGCCGTAAGCCGCCCGTCCGCGCTCGCGCGAGGCGCAGCAGAGAGGCGCCCGGCGCGCTCGCGCTTGCGTTCCACGGGCGCCTTCGGCAGGTTCCGCCGCGCATGAACCGCTCGACCGCCGCCTTCGCGCTCACCCTCGCTGCGTCGAGCGCGTGCTCCGCGTCGCCGCCTGCCGCGCCGACCGAGGCGACGAGCGCCGTCGCCGCGCCCCCGCCCGTCGCGCCGCCGCCGCCGAGCGTCGCGGCGCCCGCGCCGCCGCCTTCCCCTCCTCCGCCTGCCCCGAGCGCCGAGCCGAGCGCGAGCGCCGCTGCGTCCGCGGCGCCGGAGACGCCCCGCGTGCACGTCGAGAACATCGGCATGCACATCGGCGGCGGCCCCAACGACGCCGTGACGAAGGAGCCGATCAAGAAGAGCGTGGCCCCCCATTTCGACGAGCTGAAGCGGTGTTGGTCCCACGTCGACGACGGCCAGAAGGCGGGCGACTTCGGCGTCGATCTCCTCATCGACAAAGACGGTGGCAAGCCGCTCAAGGTGACGCACGTGAAGACCACGCTGAAGGGCGACGGCTTCAAAGACTGCATGGTCGCCGTCTACGAAGGCATCGACTTCTTGAAGCCGAAGAAGGGCAAGACGACGGTCAGCTACTCGGTGCGATTCTCGCCCGAGCGCTGACTCCCGTCTCTCCGCTTCGTTCAGACGCCGCCCTCGCGACAAGGCCCGTTGAGAGCGCGCGGCGCCCTGGGGTCCATGAGCACATTCGCCTCGCCCGAGGCATCGCTGCACCCCGGCGTACCCGGCGTCCCCGGCGGAGTCATCGATTCATCGACCGTCGCACAAGCCACGACGCCGAAGGCGAGCGCGGCCGAGATCAACACGAGCTTCGTTGCGTGCATGGGTGTCATCCTCCGCCGTCTCGACGAGCAACGCGTGTGCCCGTGAGCGGCCCTCCTCGGCCTCGCCACCACCCTCTCGCGAAGCGACGACGCGTCGAGGCGGAGTGATTCGGCGCGAGACGGGCCCAGCCGCGAGCAACGGAGCGCAGCCGTACTCCCGTACGGCGAGCACCGTAGCGGAGCGGATGCGCCCGTATCGCGCCGAACCGCCCGCCTCGACTAGTGGACGATGCTGGCGCAGCCGAGGACGATGTCGACCTCGCCCGTCGTGTCGGCGGAGAGGGTCGTGCACGTGTTCGCGCACATCACGATCTCCGTCGGCATCGCGGGATCGTCGTAGTACCAGGCGTCGCCGCTGGCCGGGCAGTGCAGGATGTCGCTCACCTCGGGGATGGTCTCGGGCGTCGTCGAGCCGCCGGGGGTGTACTGCACGTTGACCTTCGAGGGGTCGAGCGTGCTGCCGTCGGTCGGCTGCGGGATCACGTACGTGCACCCGAGCGCGGCTCCGCGGATCTGGGCGAGCGCCGCGAGGAACTGCATCGTTACGTCTTGCTGCGTGTTGACGATGAAGGCCTGACCGGTGCCGCCGTCCTGCGCGATCGTGTTGAGCGCGTTCACGTTGCCGACGCCGATGACGAAGGTGGCGATGCTGGGGTTGCCCATGAACGCGGCCGCAGCGAGCTGGCCGATCTGCGCCGGGCTCGTCGGCGAACACTCCTCGGGCTCGCCGTCGGTCGCGAGCAGGACGACGGCCACGTGCGTGGGGTTCGCGACCTGCCACGACGTCGCGTGCTGGATCGCGCCCTGGAGGGCCGGCGCCGTCGGCGTGCCGGTGGTCGGGTGGTGCGCCATGAACGACGCGTCGAGCGCGTCGACCTGGGCGTTCGACGTGCCGGGGAGCTCGGCGATCTCGACGTCCGGGACCGCGTAGTCGGCCGCCTGGCACGAGTCGCTCGCGCTCGAGGCGCCGATGCAGATGCCCATCCCGCCGATGTGATCGCACGGGCCACAGCCGGGGCCGCCGCAGTCCGCCGCGGTCTGACAGGTGGTGTTGCACGAGGTCGAGCCCCCCGGCGGAACGCCGAAGTAGCCGATGCCGACGCCGAGGCCCGCAGAGCCGGGGTCCGCGATGAAGCTCTTCAGCGCGCTCGTCACGGCCTTCCACTTCGTCGTGCCGCCAGCGACGGGATCGGCCATCGAGCCCGACTGATCGAGCATGATGTACATGTCGAGCGGGCGGAGCTCCGCCTTCGTGCTCAAGCCCGCGCAGCCGCCGCCAACGCCGAGGCTCGACGTCGACGTGCCGGTGTTCGTGCCGCTCGTCGTCGGGTTTCCGCTCTGGGAGCTCGTGCCGGTCGTCACGAAGGACCCGGACGACCCGCCGCCTTGACCGGGGC
>DASYCF010001067.1:0-1547 GCA_036500365.1 Byssovorax sp. | reverse complement strand
GAGGGCGCGGCGGTCGTCCTCGTCGGCGATCCGCGGGTGCTCGCCCGCGCCGCGGAGCTCGTCGGCGTCGCGCCCGACGCGCTCGTGATCGTGGCCTCGCGCGCCGACGCGGAGGCCCTCCCGAGCGGCGCCGTCGGCGTGTGGGCCGCGAGCGAGCCGCTCGCCGTCGAGGACGCCCCGTTCGGCGCGCCGACGCGCGCGGCCGGCGCCGCCGAGCTCGCGTGGATCGATCGCGCGACCGATCTCGTTCGAACGGGCGAGGCAGACGCGCTGGTCACGGGCCCCGTCTCGAAGCACGCGATCGCGACGAGCGGCGCGCCCGGATCGGCCGGCTTCCGCGGCCACACCGAGCACCTCGCCGAGCGCCTCGGCGCGCGAGAGGTGGTCATGGCGTTCGCGTCGCCCGAGCTCACGACCGCGCTCGTGACCACGCACCTGCCGCTCGCGCGCGTGCCCGAGGCGATCACGATCGACGGCGTCGCGTCCTCGATCTTCTGGCTGTCCGATCTGCTCGTGCGGCTCGGCCACGATCGGCCGCGCGTCGCCGTCGCGGCGCTGAACCCCCACGCGGGCGAGGGCGGCCTGCTCGGCGACGAAGAGGAGCGCGTCATCGCGCCCGGCGTCGCGTCGGGCCGCGCGCGCAACGCGTCGCAGGGCATCGACGCCGAGATCGCGGGGCCGATCGGCGCCGAGACCGCCTTCCGCAAGGCGACGGCCAGGCACTTCGACGGCGTCGTCGCGATGTACCACGACCAGGCGACGATCCCGTCGAAGCTGCTCGGCTTCGGCGAGGCCGTGAACGTCACCCTCGGCCTGCCGATCGTGCGCACGAGCGTCGATCACGGCACCGGATACGACATCGCAGGCCTCGGAAAGGCGGATCCGCGCGGCATGATGGAGGCGCTCACCCTCGCCGCTCGCCTCGCGCGGCGGTAGTCGACCGCGTGGGCCCGGAGTGACCGCGGCCGAAGCCGAGCAATGAGCTCTCGGTCCCGGCGCGATGGCCGCGCTGAAGCTCCGGCAAGTCGAGGTGTCGTTCACGCTGCGTGCTCGACCGGGTCCACGCTCCCGGATCGGCGCGGCGTCGTGGACGGTGCGCTCAGCCGAATGGCCCCTCCTCCTTGCCTCGGTCGTTCCTCCATGGTTCAGGGTCTCGGCGTGGCATCTCTCGCGCAGCGCGTGTTCGTCGGCCTGGGCGTGCTCGGCGCGCTCGGGGGCGCCGCGCTCGGCGTGCGCGCCGCGCTCTTCGCGCAGAAGCCGCCGCCCGCGTTCGACACGGCGAAGGTCACGCGCGGTCACCTCGTCGCGCGCGTCACCGCCACGGGCACGCTCTCGGCGCTCGTCACCGTGCAGGTCGGCGCGCAGGTGTCGGGCCGCGTCTCGGCGCTGATGGCCGACTTCAACTCCGAGGTGAAGAAGGGCGATCACATCGCGCAGCTCGACCCCGAGCTCTTCGAGGCCGCCGTCGAGCAGGCGCGCGCGAACCACACGCAGGCGATCGGTCAGCTCGCCAAGGCGCGCGCGGTCGCGAAGAACGCGAAGATCCA
>DASYCF010001066.1:0-3842 GCA_036500365.1 Byssovorax sp. | reverse complement strand
CATCCGCGTCCGCACCGGCCACGACTTCTCGAGCTACAAGCGCGCGACGCTCTATCGGCGCATCGCGAGGCGGATGCAGGTCTGCGACACGGGGACGCTCCTCGCGTACTTGCACCACCTGCGCGACCACGCGACCGAGCTCACGTCGCTGCTCCGCGACCTGCTCATCGGGGTCACCAGCTTCTTCCGCGACCCCGCGGCGTTCGCTGCGCTCGAGGAGCACGTCGTCGCGCGCGTGTTCGCCGCCGCCGCCCCCGACGAGCCGGTGCGCGCGTGGGTCGCCGGCTGCGCCACGGGCGAGGAGGCGTTCACCGTCGCGATGCTGCTCCTCGAGCGGGCGGGCGGGCGCGATCCGACGCTCGTGCAGGTGTTCGCGACCGACATCGACGAGGACTCCCTCGCGATCGCGCGCGCCGGGCGCTACCCGGACACGATCGCGCTCGACGTCACGCCGGCGCGCCTCGAGCGCTTCTTCACGAAGGAGCGCAGCCACTACCGCGTGCGCAAGGAGCTCCGCGAGCGCGTGCTGTTCTCGCCGCACAACGTGCTGCGCGACCCGCCGTTCTCGCGGCTCGATCTCGTCACGTGCCGGAACCTCCTCATCTACCTGAACCGCGACGCGCAAGAGCGCGTGCTCGGCATGTTCCAGTTCGCGCTGCGGTCGGAGCGCTTCCTGTTCCTCGGCTCGTCGGAGTCGGCGGAGACGCCCGCGCTGCACTTCTCGGCGCTCGACGCGAAGCACCGCATCTATGTCCGTCAGCAGGTCACGAGCTCGCTCGTGCTCGAGGCGCCGCGGTGGCGCGCGCCGTTCACGCCGCCGCCCGAGCCGCAGCAGAGCAGGCGCACCGCCTCGTTCGGCGAGCTGCACCACCTGATGGTCGAGCGCTACGCGCCGCCGAGCGTCCTCGTCGACGACGAGCTCGACGTCGTCCACGTCAGCGAGAGCGTCGGCCGCTACCTGTCGTTTTCGGGAGGCGAGCCCACGCGCCAGATCCTCCAGCTCGTGCACCCCGATCTGCGCCTCGAGCTCCGCACGGCGCTCTACGCCGCGCGCCGACCTGGCCACCGCGCCGAGCGGCGCGTCGTCGAGCTCCCCGGCGAGCGCGGCGCCACGCGCGTCGAGCTCACCGTGAGCGGCGCCGACCTCCCCAACGCCGGGCGCAAGCTCCTGCTCGTCCTCTTCCGCGAGCTGCCCGAGCACGAGGCCTCGCCGCCGGCGCACCCTCCCGATCCCGCGATCGAGCCCTTCGTCCGCGAGATGGAGGACGAGCTCCACCGCACGAAGGACCAGCTCCGCGTCACGGTCGAGCAGTACGAGACGTCCCTCGAGGAGCTCAAGGCGTCGAACGAGGAGCTCCACGCCATCAACGAGGAGCTCCGCTCGGCGACCGAGGAGCTCGAGACCTCGCGCGAGGAGCTCCAGTCGGTCAACGAGGAGCTCACCACCCTGAACCACGAGCTCCAGGGGAAGGTCGAGGAGGTGAGCCGCGCCAACGGCGACCTCCAGAACCTCATGACTTCGACCGACATCGCGGTGCTGTTCCTCGATCGCGACCTCCACATCAAGCGCTTCACCGAGCGCGCGAAGGACATCTTCAACGTCATCGCGTCCGACGTGGAGCGGCCGTTCGCGCACCTCACGCACCAGCTCGTCACCGACTCGCTGTCGACCGACGCCGAGCGCGTGCTCGCGACGCTGCGGCCCCTCGAGCGAGAGCTGAGCGCGCGCGACGGGCGCCGCTACCTCGCGCGGATATTGCCGTATCGCTCCCTGCAAGATCGCATCGAGGGCGTCGTCATGACGTTCCTCAACGTGAGCGACCTCAAGCGCGCGGAGGACGCGCTGCGCGATCAGGAGGCGAAGCTCAGCCTCGCGGAGCGCGCGGCCGACGCGGGGTCATGGGACTTCGACGCCGAGCTCGGGACGATCGCGCTCTCGCACGAGTGCGCGCGGCTGTTCGGCGTCGCAGGGCGCGTGCCCCTGCGCCTGCGCGAGCTCGCGTCGCGCGTCGATCCGCTCGATCGCGATGCCTTCCTCGAGGCGTTCGAGCGCGTCTCGGCGCCGACGGAGGAGCTCTGCGTGGACTTCCGCGTCGGCGCGCCCGGCGCTACCCCGCGTTGGCTCTTCAGCGTGGGCCGGCGCTGGACCGACGGCGCGGCCACCCGCGCCTCGGGCGTCGTCGTCGACTTCACGGCGCGCCGCCGAGCCGAGGCCGAGCTCCGCGCGAGCGAGCGTCGCTTCCGCCTCGCGCTCCACGCCGCGCCCATCATGGTGCTGAGCCAGGACGTCGACCTCCGCTACGCGTGGGGCTTCGTGCACGGCGCCGAGATCGATTTCGTCGATCAGACCGACGCGGACGTCTTCCGCAGCGACGAGGCGGCCGAGCTCGTCGCGGTCAAGCGCGCGGTGCTCGCGACGAAATCGCGGCGCCGCTTGGAGCTCGCGCTCACGCTCCATGGCAGCACGCGGGCGTACGAGGTCCACGTGGACCCGATCCTCGACGGGGACGTCGCCGTCGGCGTCACGAGCGTCGCCCTCGACGTCACCGCGAGCAAGGACGCCGCACGAGCCCTGCTCGACGCCGATCGACGCAAGGACCAGTTCCTCGCCACGCTGTCGCACGAGCTCCGCACGCCGCTCGCGCCGCTCCGCGCCTCGGTCGACATGCTGCGGATCGCAGGCGGCGACCCCGAGCGGGTGCAGCGCTCGCTCGCGATCATGGACAGGCAGCTCGTCCAGCTCGTCCGACTCGTCGACGACCTGCTCGACGTGGCGCGGATCTCCGCGGGGAAGATCCAGCTGCGACGCGAGCGCGCGCGCGTCGAGCCGATCGTCGCGAGCGCGGTCGAGAGCGTGCAGCCCGCGCTCGCGCTGGCGCGGCACGCGCTCTCGGTGGACGCGCCGGCGACGCTCGAGGCGTTCGTCGATCCGGCGCGGCTCGCGCAGGTCCTCGGCAACCTCCTCATGAACGCGATCAAGTTCACGCCCCCCGGCGGCGTGATCCGGGTCGTCGCGCGAGAGTCCGCGCGGGGCATCGAGCTGTCCGTGCACGACAACGGCGCCGGCATCTCCGCGCACGCGCTGACGGGCGTGTTCGACATGTACGCGCAGGAGGGCCGCCTCGGCGCCGACGCGGGCCTCGGCATCGGGCTGAACCTCGTGCGCCTGCTCGTCGAGCTGCACGGCGGGACGGCCGAGGCGCGAAGCGACGGCGTGGGCAAGGGCAGCGAGTTCGTCGTCCGCATCCCGCGGCCGAGCGAGGGCGGCGCCGCCGCGTGACGGCAGGAGCGACGGGGGGGACCGAAGTGATGAGCACCACGGCGGCGATTGCTCGAGCAGAGACGAGGCCGACGGCCCTCCGCGTGCTGGTCGTCGACGACAACCCCGACGTGCTCGCGACGATCTCCGAGCTCGTCGCCGTGCTCGGGCACGATGTCACGACCGCGTCGTCGGGGGGCGAGGCGCTCGCGGCAGCCGCGCGCAGCGAGCCCGAGCTCGTCTTGCTCGACATCGGTCTGCCGGACATCAGCGGCTACGAGGTCGCGCGGCGCCTTCGACAGATCTCCGGGGCTCCGATGCGCATCGTCGCGGTGACCGGCTGGGGTCAGGAGTCGGACCGCATGCGCTCGGCGGCCGCCGGCTTCGATCTGCACCTCGTCAAGCCGATCGGCGTCGAGGCGCTGACGGACCTGCTGGCCGCCCGCCCGCGCGCCGCGCCGACGCGCGACGGCTGACCCCGGTCAGTTGAGCGAGTACGGCATCGCGAGCTCGAAGCTCGCGACCTCGGCGTCGAAATCGCCGCCGCGGGCCTGCATGCGGTAGCTCGCGTGCATCGTCCCGC
>DASYCF010001065.1:0-4219 GCA_036500365.1 Byssovorax sp. | reverse complement strand
TGCTGCATCTCGAGGGTCGACGCGAGGTCCCAGTCGCGGCGCTCGGACAGGCGCTCGACGATGCGCGAGACGCGGTAGCCGTCGAGCCAGTCGACGCCGAGGAACGGAGTCGAGCCGCTCGGCGTGGGCTGGTTGTTCGCCGACGCGAGGAAGCCACACGCGGGATCCTCGGCGTGCGGCACGTCCGCCGCGGGCACGCACGCGTCCTCCCAGCCGACCTCCGGGTCGGAGCCGTGGAGCGGCACGGTGCCGGAGCCCTTCTTGCGAACGGGGATGTCGCCGACGAGCGTCCAGCCGATCTTGCCGGTGACGTCGGCGTACACGTACGAGAGCGAGATGCCCGGGTAAGGGTCGTGGATCCGTCGCACGTCGTCGAACGAGCGCACGCGGTGGAGCTGATAGGCCGCCTCGTAGCCCTTCGGCGCGAGCCACGTCGCGCTCATCGACACCGCGCCGACCTCCTCGCCGAACGCGGGGCCGACGATGGGCCCGCGCCGCGTGACGAGCACCTCCTCGACGAAGTCGGCCGCGCCGCGCACCTTGATCACCTCGCGCCGCGCCTCGCACGGGACGAAGCGATCGCCCTCGCGCACGCTGCGCCCGTCGGCGCCCATCTCCTCGACGAAGAGATCGGTGTTGTCGTGGTGCGAGGCCGTGGGCCCCCAGGCCGCGTGGCCGTTGTGACCGAACGAGAAGCCCGGCTGCGCGACCATGCACGCGCCCGACACGGCGAACGACGGCGTGCGGACGTGGGCGACGTACCAGAGCGGCGGGATCGCGGGCGGCAGGTGCGGGTCGCACGCGAGGATCGGCCGACCGGACTTCGTGCGGGCGCCGGACAAAACCCAGTTGTTGGAGCCGCCGCCCGTGACGCCGCGCAGGCGCGCGAGGTCCTCGGCGAGCCGGTCCGCCGCGTCGCCAGCCAGCTCGCCGACGGGGTGCGTGACGGGCAGCCACGCGGGGTAGGTCGGGTCGATCGCGGCGAGCGCCTCGGGCCCGTCGGCGAGGAGCGTGCGCAGGCGCGCGAGCTCGGCGTCCCAGTTCGAGGCGATCGCGAACGACACGAACGCGGCGGCGCCCACGATGTCGGCGGCCGTGTACGGCGTCGGCTCCGCGAGCAGCATCGCGAGCTCGTGCGCCTTGCCGTCGGAGCCCTTGGCGACGCCGTCGTTCACGCCGCGCGCGAACGCGGCGAGCTGCGCGCGGACGGCGGGCGACATGCGCGCGAACTGCGCGATCCCGGCGCGGTGAAAGCCGATGCGCCGCGACAGCCGGTCCATCGAGAGCATCTCGGCGCCGACGAGCTCGCTCAGCGTGCCGCGCACGATGCGGATCATCGCCTCGAGCTGGAAGGCGCGGTCCTGCCCTTGCGCGAAGCCGAAGCCGTACCAGCCGTCGTCGTCGTTCTCGGCCTCGACGTAGGGGATCCCGAAGGCGTCGCGGCGGATCGTCACGGGCCGCGTGATCCCGGCGACCTTCAGCGTCGTGTTCGTGATGGGCAGCCGCGCGCCGAGCAAGGCGCGGAAGACCGAGTGCGCAGTCTGCATCGCGCGCTCTTACACCAGCTCGACGGCGCGCCACGCGTCGGGAATTCGACGCTCCCGGGCGCGTCGACAGGGCGAGCGCTCGAGCAAACATCACGCGGACTTGCGCCTCCGCCACAGGAGCTCCAGCGCGACGAGCGCCGCGGCGACGCCGGCGAGCGCGCCGACGGCGAGCGACCAGCGCGGGCCATACGCGTCGGCGATGCGACCGACGATGGGCGCGCCGATCGGCGTGGTGCCGAGCGCGGTCGCGAGGAAGATCGCCATGATGCGACCGCGCATGTCGGGCTCGGTCGAGAGCTGCATCGCGCTCGACGCCGTGGTGGTGAACGTCTGCGCGGCGGCCCCGACGACGACGAGCGCGGCGGCGAACAGCGCGTAGCTCGGCATGATCGCCGCGAGCCCGAGCCCGGCCCCGAAGAGCGCCGCGCCGACGAACAGGACCTCGACCTTCGGCGCCGCGCGGCGCGCCGAGAGCAGCGCGCCCGTGACCGAGCCGACCGCCATGACCGACGTGAGGAGGCCGTACGCGCCGGCCCCGCCGTGGAACACGCTCACGGACATGGTCGAGATGAAGATGGGGAAGTTGAGGCCGAACGTGCCCACGAAGAAGAGCATCAGCAAGATGGCGCGGAGATCGGGCCGGGCGAAGATGTAGCGGAAGCCCTCGATCAAGTTCGCGCGGCGCGCAGGGCGCTCCGACCGGTGGAGCTCCGACACGCGGAGGAGCGCGAGCGACGCGAGCACCGCGACGAACGACGCCGCGTTGACCAGGAAGACCAGGCCCGTTCCGACGCTCGCGATGAGCACGCCGGCGATCGCCGGGCCGATCATGCGCGCCGCGTTGAACGAGGTCGAGTTGAGGCCGACGGCGTTCGAGAGCTCCGCCTCGCCGACGAGCTCCGACACGAAGACCTGCCGCGCTGGCGCGTCGAACGCGGTGACGCACCCGAGGAGGAACGCGCACGTGTACACGTGCCAGAGGCGCACGACGCCGGTCACCGTGAGCAGGCCGAGCGCGAGCGCGAGCACGCCCATCGCCGCCTGGGTCGCGAAGAGGAGCTTGCGCCGGTCGAGCCGATCGGCGGCGAGCCCGGTGACGGGCAGGAGCAGCACCTGCGGACCGAACTGGAGCGCCATCACCGTGCCGACCGAGGTCGCGTTGTGGTGCGTGAGCTCGGTGAGGACGAGCCAGTCCTGCGCGGTGCGCTGCATCCACGTGCCGACGTTCGACACGACGGCGCCGATCGCCCACGCCCGGTAGTTCCTGATCCGCAGCGATCGGAAGGTGCCCGCGCCGCTCATTCGTACACCCGTATATCGTTATTCATATACCCGTGTACCAGTTCGTCAAGGAGCGCTACGCTCCCTGGCGTGGGGAAGCGGGGGGGGAGCGAGTTCGTCGAGCTGCTCGGTGCGGTCACGCGGCGCGTCCGCGCGCTCATGGCGGAGGCATACGCGCGCCACGGCGTCGGCTCGGCGCAGGCGAAGCTCATCCGCCACATCGGCAAGAACAGCCGCATCTCGCAGGCCGATCTCGCGCGAGCGACCGGCACCGCGCCCACGCTCACGGGCCGCTCGATCGAGCCGCTCGTGCGGCGCGGCTGGGTGCGGCGCCGCCGGAGCGAGGGTGACCGCAGGCAGTACGTGCTCGAGCTCGCCGCCGCCGGTGAGCGCGCGCGCGCCGAGCTCGAGGCCGCGCGCGGCGAGGTCGTGGCCCGCGTCGCCGCCGCGCTCGACGCCGAGGATCTCGACGACTTCGAGCGCATCGGGCGGAAGCTCCTGGCCGCGCTCGCGCAGGGCGACGACGTCTGACGCGCGCGTGACCGTCGGCGCCGAGCGGTGCTAGGTTCCGCGCCCCATGCAGAAGCGCTTCAAGGCGTCGATCATCGGCGGCGCCGGCTACGGCTCGGCGGAGATCATCCGCCGCCTGCTCATCCACCCGGACGTCGAGCTCGTGCGCGTCTCCGAGATCCAGAACGTGGGCGAGCTGCTCTCGGCCGCGCACCCGAAGCTCGAGGGCCGCACCGAGCTCCGGTTCGAGGCGCTCTCGCCCGAAGACGCCGCGAAGGGCGTCGACGTCGTGTTCCTCGGGCTGCCGCACAAAGTCAGCGCGTCGGTCGTCCCGAAGATCATCGATTCGGGCGCGAAGATCATCGATCTGAGCGGCGATTTTCGCCTGAAGGACGCCGCCGCGTACGAGCGCTACTACGGCGGCGTGCACCCGGCGCCGGCGCTCCTCGCGCGCGCCGTGTACGGCCTGCCCGAGCTCAACCGCGAGGCGATCCGCGGCGCCACGCTGATCGCCTCACCCGGGTGCTTCGCGACGACGATCGAGCTCGGCCTCTTGCCGCTCGCGAAGGCGGGCCTGCTCGACGGCGCCGTGGAGACGGTGGGCATCACGGGCTCGAGCGGCAGCGGCGCGGCGCCGCAGGCCGGCACGCACCACCCGGTGCGCGCGGTGAACCTGCGCACGTACAAGCCGCTCCATCACCAGCACATCCCCGAGATCGAGGAGACGCTCGTCGCCGCCGGGGCGCGGCGCTTCGGCATCCGCTTCGTGCCCGTGTCGGCGCCGCTCTCGCGCGGCATCTTCGCGACGAGCTTCACGCGCGTCGACGCCTCGGTCACGAAGGAGCAGATCGCCGCCGCCTTCGACGCCGCGTACGCGAGCG
>DASYCF010001064.1:0-4034 GCA_036500365.1 Byssovorax sp. | reverse complement strand
AGAAATCCGTCTCGGCCTCGAAGAACTCCTTGCGCTCGCCCGGCCGCCAGACGCGCCGGACGACGCCCCAGCGCTGGAGCTCGGTCAGCGACATGCTGACGGCGCCCGACGACATGCTGAGCCGCTCGCCGACGGCCTGCGCGGGCAGGGGCTCCGCCGCGATGAAGAGCACCGTCCACACGCGGCCGAGCACCTTGCGGAAGCCCCAGTGCTCGATGACGTCGCCGATCGCGTCGGCGGCGAGGAGCTCGGCCTCACGCTCGGGGGGGATTACGGCGTCCATGAAGTTTCAAAATCCTCTGAACGATTTGTTAGGACACGAAGCCCTGAACGTCAAGCGACGGCGCGCGGAATCCTCCGCTGCGCCGCGTCGCCCTCGACCCGTCACGCGATCACCGGCGCGACGCCGCGGCGTCATCGGTCTACGGCAGAGACCCGCGCGCGCGCTACGGAGCGCAGCGCGTCACGGCGATCGTCCTCATGTGGATCGGCGTGAGCGGCTCGTCGTTCGAGTCGCGCGGCACGCGCGTCAGCGCGGTCACGACGCTCACGGGATCACACAGGCCGAACACGGCGTAGTCGCGGTCGAGCGAGGGCTGCGGGACCTCGGCCACGACGTAGAACTGGCTGCCGGCGGTGTTCGACATCGGGGCCGTGCTCGCGTACGCGAGCGCGCCGGGGACGTTGCGGAGGCTCGTGATCTCGAAGTCGATCGTGTAGCCGGGGCCGCCGGTGCCGTTGCCCGCGGGATCCCCGCCCTGGGCGACGAACTGCGGGATGACGCGGTGCCACGTGAGCCCGTCGTAGAAGCGGCGTCGCACCCACTTGCCCATGGTCGCGTCGTAGAAGGCGCGCTTGCCGCGGGCGAGGCCGACGAAGTTCGCGACGCTGTTCGGCGCGCCGAGGGCTCCGTGCCCCGACGCGGACGTGACGTTGGTTTGCAGGGCGCACGTCAGCACGCCGAGCTCGGTCGTGATGATCGCGCGGAGCGGCCCCGGCCCGTCGGGGAGGCCGTCGAGCGCCTGATCGAGCGTGAAGAGGCCATGCTCCGGATCGCTCGTGTCGTCGAGCACCTGCTCCGGGAGCATCGGGTCGTCGGCGCAGGCGGAGGAGCCGCCTCCGCCGGCGCTCGTCGATCCACCGACGCCGGTCGCCTGCGTGGAAGACGCCGGAGAGGTCGTCGACGTCGGCCCGGCGCCCGCGCCGGACGGCGAGTCACTCGACGAGCTGCAGCCGAAGCCGAGGGCCGCCATCGCGGCGGCGGCGACCAACGCGGGGCGCGAAGAGGAGGGCGCGTGGAGCACGTGACGACGATAGGCCAACCCGCGCGCGCGGCGGAACGGATTCGCTTCAGCGCGGGAACGCGGCGGCGTTGCCGCCGTCGACCGTGACCACGCAGCCGGTGGTCGCCTCCGCCGTCGCGAGGAAGACGAAGCCGTCGGCGACGTCGGCGACGGTGGTCTCGCGGTGCAGCAGGTTGCCCTTGAAGTACTCGTCGATGGCGACGCCGCGCGCCTTCGCCCTGGCCTCGAGCATGCCGCCCTTGAAGAGGTCGGTCCGCACGCGGTCGGCGTTGATCGCGTTCGCGCGCACGCCGGCCGGGGCGAGGTCGATCGCGTATTGCTTCATCAGCGCGACGAGCGCCGCCTTCGGGATCGCGTACGGGCCGAAGTCGGGGCCTTGGTTGAACGCGCTCTTCGACGCGTTGAAGAGGAGCGCGCCGCCGGTGCCCTGCGCGACGAGCACCGCCGCGGCGGCGCGCGCGACGTTTTGATGGCCGAGGAGGTTCACCTCGAGCGACGAGCGGAGCGCCGCGTCGCCCGCCGGCGTGTGGAGCGAGCCCGTCCACGCGCCGCCCGCGTTCGAGACGACGACGTCGAGGCCGCCGAAGCGGCCCACGGCGATCGACACGGCGCGCTTCGCGTCCGTGAACGAGCTCACGTCGCACGTCGCCTGCCAGATGCGGCGCGGGAACGCGCGCTCGAGATCGGCCCAGGCCTCCGCGAGCGCGTCTTGATCCTTGTCGGTGAGGAGGACGTGCGCGCCGGCGCGGGCCATCGCCTCGGCGGTGGCGAGCCCGATGCCGCCGCCCGCGCCCGTCACGAGCGCGACCTTCCCCGCGAGCGGCCCGGCGGCCACTGCGCCCTTCTTCAGCTTGGCCTGCTCGAGGCTCCAGTACTCGAGATCGAAGAGGTCGAGCTCGCTGACCGGCCGATACGCGCCGAGGCCGTTCGCGGCGTCGATGACGGCGGTCGTGTGCTCGTAGATGTCGGCGGCGATCTCGGCGGCGGCGCGCGTCTTCGCGGCGGAGAACGCGCCGAGCCCCGGGACGAGGAACACGCGCGGGTAGGGGTCGAGCTGCGTCCGCTCGACGCCGCGCGCCGCGACGCACCGCTTGAAATACGCCGTGTAGCGCTCCTCGTAGGCCGCGATCTCCGCCTCGAACTTCTCGCGCAGCGCGGCGGGGTCCTTCGCGTCGATCTCCGCGACGCGCAGCACGAGCGGCGTCGGCTTCGTGCGGATCACGTGGTCGGGCGTGGCGCATCCGACCTGCGAGACGCGATCGATGTCCTCGTGATCCGCGAACGAGACGAGCTGCGGGCTCGAGCGTCCGGTCACGATCCACGACGCGCCGGAGCGGCGGCCGAGCGCGCCGCGCAGGGCGGGCGCGATGCCCTCGTAGATATCGGGCGGCGCCGGCGCGGAGACCGTGCGGCGCGAGGACGCGATGGTCACCTCGACGAGGCGGTTCTCCGCGGCGTCGACCGCGCCGATCATCGCCTCGTAGCTGGCGCGCGCGGTGTCGCCCCACGTGAAGATGCCGTGCTTGTCGAGGATCATGAGGCGCCTCGGCGCGCCGGCCACGGCGGCTGCGCGGAGCAGCTCGGCGACGCGCCGCGCGAGCGCGAAACCCGGCATCACGTAGGGGACGAAGAGCGCGTCGTCACCCCAGATCTCACGTACGAGCGGCTCGGAGTCGAGCTGATCGACGATCGAGAGCACCGCGTCGGCGTGCGTGTGGTCGACGAACTTGGCCGGGAGGATCGCGTGGAGGAGCGCCTCGACGCTCGGCGTCGGGCTCGATGGATCGATCATCTGGCCGCGGAGCTGGGCGACCATCTCCTCGTCGGTCATGTGCGCGCGCTCGCAGCACCGCTGGAGGTGCGCGAGGCGGCACGCGGGGAAGTCGTGCGGCTCGATCGTGGCGAGGTCCGAGCCGCTGCCCTTCACGTACAAGACGTCGGTCGCGTCGCCGAGGAGCTCGGTGACGCGGCTCTTCACGCTCGTGTTCCCGCCGCCGTGGAGGACGAGCGACGGATCGGCGCCGAGGAGCCGCGAGGTGTAGACGCGGAGCGCGAGATCCTCGCCGTGTCGCGGCGCGTAGCGATCGAGGTGCTCGGCGGCCTCGGCGTCGTCGAAGAGCGAGTCCATGCCACGTCCTCATAGCGTGGAAGCGCGCCGCGCCGCGAGCACGTTATCGCGCTGCCGCGCGTCAGAGCGTCGACAGATACGAGACGAGGTCGGTCTTCTCGGCGTCGGTGAGGGCGGCGGAGGCAGGCAGGCGGTCGAGCGCGTCGCGCAGCGTGCGCGCGCTCCCGTCGTGGAAGTAGGGCGGGCTCGCGAAGACTCCCCGCAGCGTGGGTGTGTCGAAATCACACGCGGCGTGCGTGTTGCCGCCGCGGTCGACCGCGGTCACGTCGGGGTGCGCGCCCGCGGTCACGCACGTCCCGACGTCGTGCAGCAGGATCGGACCGGTGAAGTCGAGCGTCGGGTTGCCGGCGCCGCTGTCCGTCAGGTACGCGCCTGCGTGGCAGCCTGCGCACGCGCCGTCGAACGTGGCCTTGCCGCGGAGCTCGCTCGCGGAGAGGACGCCCCCCGCCGGCGTGTTCGGGTTCTGGGGGAACGGGATCGCGTAGTTCACGTACGCGGCGAGCGCCTGCAGATCCGCGAGCTGCGACGGCTGCGTGAGGTCGTACTGGCCGCCTTGCTCGATGCGGATCGTCTCGTCGTATTGCTCGACATCGTCGCGCAAG
>DASYCF010001063.1:0-9710 GCA_036500365.1 Byssovorax sp. | reverse complement strand
AGTTCGGCATCACGCCGGCGCCGGCGCCGCGGCAGCGCTCCGACGCGACGCAGCTCCTGCCGCAGACGCCGGACGATCTCCAGCGGACGCGCGCGATCGTGCCGGGCGCGCCGCGAGCGCCGCACGGGATCACGCCGGGCGCGGGCGCGTGGACGCCGCCGTCGTCGCGCGGGCCCGCGTCGACGCAGCCGATCCAGGCGAGTCCTTTCTCGCGGGGCCCGAGCGCGGCGCCGCCCGCGGCCACGCAGGCGATCTCGAGCTTCGTGCCACCCACGCAGGCGATGCACGCGCACGCGCCGCCGTCGGTGCGCGACCTGCCGATCGGCGCGTCGGGGCTGCCGCGCGTCTTCGAGGCGGACACGACGACCGAGGCTGGGCGGGCGAGCGGAGTCCCGCCGTCGAGCGGATTTCGCGCGCCGCACGATGCCGACCCGAGCATCACGATGCCGCGGCCGTTCGCGCAAGGGGCGCCGCGCGGGCCCGTGGCGACGATGCCGGACCAGCAAGAGCTCCAGCAGTTCGCCGCGCCGCAGCCGGGCTACGGGTCGCCGCTGAGCAGCGCGTCGCCGCTCGAGGTCCAGCTCGCGGCGGCGGCGCAGGCGCGGCGCGCCCGGCTCACGCTGATCATCGCCGTGCTCGCCGCGGCCTGCGCGATCGCGCTGTCGTTCCTCGTCGTCACGCTGCTGCGGTCGCGCTGATCGACGATCGACGGCTCAGCGCACCTGGCAGCCTTGCTTCACGCTCGGCTTCGGCCTGAACGTCTTCGGGTCGCGGACGTCGCCCTCGACGTGGATGGCGATCGCGACCGAGCCTGCGACGTGGCCGCTCGCGAGGTCGCCGACGATCGCGCCGAGCGGGCCGTAGCTGCCGGCGGCGGATCGCGCGACCTGCGAGCACGGGAGCGAGCCCTTGAGGTCGAGCTTCACGCGCGGGCCGCCGTGGCGATCGATCGAGCCGCCGCCCTTGAGCTTCAGGCCGCCGACCTCGACCGTGGCGTCGTCGACGAGGAGCGCCGCGCCGTCGGCCGGGACGCGGAACGCGGCGGCGACGCGCGTCTCGGCGCCGTAGATCACGCCGTCGGCCTCCTTCTCGTGCGGAGGCACCCAGCCCTCGATCGTCGCGTTCACCACGCCGTCGAGGGCGCCGCCGCGGCGCAGCGTCGCGGTCGCGTGGGCCTTCGCGGCGGCGCGCGCGTCGGCCTTCATGCGCGGGGCGAGGTCGGACAGCGGCGTGCGCGCGAGCGTCGCCTCGACCTCCGCGACGTCGCCCTTGGGCTTGAGCTCGAAGTGGAGCGGCGCCGCATGATCGCCCGAGGCGCCGCGGCCGAGCGCGACGGTGGCGCGCGAGCCGTCCTTCGCCCAGGTCGCCGAAAGGGCGCCGGACGAGAAGCCGAGGAGCGAGCTCGCCTCGGCGTCGAGGCGCAGGCCGCTCGCGTCGGCCGCGAGCCGACCGCGCTTCGCCGTGAACCACGGGGCCGTCGCGTCGGCGCCGCGCACCTCGAGCGAGGCGAGCGCGGCGCGAAGATCGGCGGCGAACGCGGCCGGGTGCGCGCGCGACCACGCCGACAGCGCGTCGAACGACGCGGCCGGGTCGCCGGCGATCGCGACGGCGAGGCCCCACGCGGCGACGTGCTGCGCGCCGTCGCGCTCCGTGGCGCGGACGCGATCGGCGCGCCCGCGCAGGCCCGGCACGTCGGCGAGCGTGAACTCGACGTCGGCGAGCTCGAGCTCGCGCAGGCCGAACCCCGCGACCGACGCCGACGTGATCTCGACGCCGAGCGCGCGCGCTCGATCGCGAGCGACGCGCAGGACGATGAGGTGCCGTACGCCGAACGTGACCGCGAGCGCCGTCATCAGCACGAGCGCGCACGCCGCGGCGATCTGCAAGGGACGACGGCGAAACAGCGGGACGCGTGGCGCGGCGACCCCGCCCGCTGGCTGCTCCGCCGCCGCAGCCGCGGCCGCGGCTGCGGGCTCGTCGACGGTCGGCGCGGCGGCGAACGGCTCGTCGACCGTGGGGGCCGCGGCGATGGGCTCGGCGGGCGGCGCGGGAGCGGGAGCGGGAGCGGGAGCGGGCTCGGGTACGGGCTCAGGTACGGGCGCGGGCGCGGGCTCGGGCTCGGGAGCGGGCGCGGGCTCGGGCTCGGGCTCGGGCTCGGGCGCGGGAGCGGGAGCGGGCGCGGGAGTGGGGGGGACGAGCGTCGGCGGCAGGGGGGCACGCGGGATTTGGGGGGTGGGCGCCGAAGGGAAGACGGGGGTGGGCGGGCCGGTCGGCGTGAGCGCCGCGTGCGACTCGGCGGACGCCAGCTCCTCGGCGAGCGGGTTGACCGCGGTCGCGGGGGCCGTCGAGCTCAGCGGCGTCGAGATGGGCGCGTCGACGTCGTTGGGGTCGTCGGGCTCGCTCATGACGCGGTCCTCGCGATGATCGTGAGCGGGCCGCCGCCGAGCGGGCCCATGTGCTCGGCGCGCGTCGACACGTAGACCGCCGTGTGGCCGACCGCGCTCGCGACGACGGCGGCGACCGCGGCGCGGGCCCACCGCGTGTCGCCCACGTCGTCGTCGTCGAGCATCACGTGACGGAGGCCGCGGACGCGCCGCGACGGGTGCGCCTCCGCCTTCGCGAACGCGCCGACGACGCGCGCTGGATCGCCCTCGACCCCGAGCCGCGCGAGCACCGCGCGCACGCTCGCCGCGTCGATCGGATCCGACATCACGCCGTGATCGACGACGAGGTCACCGCCCCATTCAGTCGAGCTCGCCAACAAGAAGATCTCGCTCGCGGCGAGGCCGGGCTTCGCCGAGACGGACGCGACGCTCGAGGACAGCGAGAAATCGCGCGCGATCGCGGCGTCGGTCGCCAGCGCGCCGTCGATCTCGCCGAGGGCCGCGGCGACGCCGAGCGCGCTCGCCGCGCGCGCGTGGAGCATGTCGCAGCGGGCGGCGGCGCCTTCTGGACCTGCGATCGCCGCCTTGACGTGCGCGAGGTGGACGTCGGCCGGCCCGACGCCGAGGTCGGCGATGAGGGCGCGGAGGGCGCGCGCCGTCTCGTCGACCTGGGCGCGCGTGCCGATCTCGACCGGCGTGAACGCGCGCGTGCGGCCGACGGCGAGGGCGAGGCGCGGGCCGGTCGGCGCGGGCGCGCTCGCTTCGCGGCGACCGAGGACGACCGCGTGCGGGCTCGCGACGCCCTCGCAGCCGCCGGAGACGCTCAGGACGACGCGCGCCTCGACGGCCTCACGAGCCTCGCCGGTGCGCGCGCCGATGGCGTCGGCGAAGGCGCGCACGGCGAGCTCGCGCGTGAAGTCGTTCCGGCCGCCGTTGCCCTCCGACTTCGCGAGCACGGCGACGACCTCGCGCGGGGCGATCGACCCGTCGTCGAACAGCGCCTGGAGGCCGCGCACGTCGCTCGGCGAGGCCATGGCGACCCGACGCGCGAGCGCGACGGGCCGCGTGCGGGCCGCGCTCATCCGCCCGCGCTCACGCCCTGCGCGGCGACCACGGCAAACTTCACGATCCCGCGCGAGCGCAGCACGTAGAGCGCCGCCGCCGCGACGCACAGGGCGACGACGAGCACGACGACCACGGCGCCGACGCCTCCGCCGCTCTTCTTCGGCTGCGGGGCGAGCGGCGCGGCGCCGAGCGGCGGGAGACCGAGCGGCGGGCCCATCATCGGCGCGGCGCCGGGCGGGCCCATCGGCGCGGCGCCGGGCGGGCCCATCGGCGCCGGTGGATCGGCGACGACGATCTGCGGCGCAGGGCCGATGAGCGAGTCGCCGCGCACCGTCGGCGCGACGGCCATGCTCGCGGGCGACTGCGACGACGACGGCGGTCCGGCCATCGCGGCGTTGATGATGACGCCGGAGGGCCCCGTCGGCGACTCGACGCGCGGGCTGGAGCCCGGGGCTGGCTGCTGCATCATTTGAGCGATCGGCGGCTGCTGGGCGCGCTGCGGCGGGCGGGGCGCCGGCGTGAGCGGACGCGGCGGCGGGAGCTTGGCGACGGCGGCGCTGGTCGCGCGCGGGGGCTCCGGCTCGGGGACGAGATCGGCCGCGGTCGGCATCATCATGGTGCGCATCGCCGCGGGCGGCGCGGGCCGCGCGGGGAGGGGACGGCCGCTCGCGTCTGCGTTCGGCGCCGGCACCATGCCGTGGGGCATCAACGTCGGCGTCATCGACGCCTGCGGCATCGCGACGGTCGCGCCGTGCGGCACGAACGGCGCCTGCTGCGCCTCGGGCTCCGGCTCCGGCGGGCGCACGGGCAGCTGATAGAAGGCCGTCGGCTCCTCGATGACGAGCCCGGCGCCCTCGCGCAGCGCCTCGAGCACGGCGTCGAGCTTGTCGCCCTCGGGGAGCTTCAGGACGTCGACGTCCATGCTCTCTTCGTCGAGCGGGCTCGGCGCGACCGGCTGCGGCGCTCGCGGCGGCGCTGCCGCTTGCGCCGCGGGCTCGGCCGGCATCGGCATGAGCACCGGCGGTGGAGACACGAAGCTCTCCATCGCGAACGACTCGCCGCCCTGCGGGGCCTCCTCGAAGGGGCGCTGCGGCCACACGTCGCCGCGGCCGAGCACGCGCGGCGCGGGGGCTTGGCCCGCGACCGCGGCGAGGTCCGACGCGTTCGGCTCGCGCACGATCGTCATCTGCGATGAAGGCCCCTCGTCCGGCGCCTCCATCGGCTCGGGCGCGGTGAGCCAGCGCGCGACCTCGGCCGCGACGAGGCCGTGGCCGCCGGCGTCCTGGAGCTGGCGCGTCGACTTCGCCTTCTCGCGCCAGCGCAGCGTGTCGTCGTCGGAGGCGCCGCGCGCGATCGCGCCCTCGAACGCCGTGTCGGCGTCGCGCGCGTTGCCGGCGCGGAGGAACACCTCACCGAGCATCCGCCAGACGCGCGCGTCGGAGCCGGCGGCTTGCAGCACGCGCTTCAGCACCGCGTCGGCGAGGAACATGTCGCCGCAGTCGATGCACACGCGCCCGAGCGCGAGCTGCAGCGAGACCTCGTTCGGCATGCGCGTCGAGATCTGCGGCGCCACCTCGGCGAGGATGGGCCGCGCGTGCGACGAGCCCGGGTCGGCGGCGAGCGCGCGGCACAGCGCGAGCGAGCGGTCGAGGTCCGGGATCGCGCGCCACGCCGCGAGGAGCTCCAGCGTCTGTGACATCCCCCGCCGCCTCGCTTCAGTTGACGGCCGGGTTCTGCAGGCCGAACCAGAGGAGCAGCCGCGCCGCGCCGCCCGACGCGAGGAAGGCCGGGCCGATCGCGACGCCGGGCCCCGCCGATCGGAGCTCGTCGAACACGGCGCGGATGGGCCACGGGTTCTTGTACGCAGGCTCGGCGTAGGCGAGGCGCAGCGTGGGCTTGCCGTCGACCTCGCTCGGGGCGACCTCGGCGCGGAAGCGGAACATGCGCTGGCCGAACACGACGTTCTGGCCCGAGTTGCCGCCGTGATCGAACGTCTTGCCGCGCCACGGCAGGGCGCCGTGGCCGAGCGCGCGCACGATCGGCCGGGCGGCGAGGAACACCTCGCCAGCGGGGGCGAGCGCGAGGAGGCGGCCGATCGGCGCGTCGCCGAGCTCGGCCGGGTCGGCGGGGCGACCGCTTCGGTAGATCTTCTCGAGCGCGTCGGGGTGGGCGCCGACGAGGGCGTCGAGCGACGCGAACTGCGTCACGACCCGCCGCCCGCTGCTCGCCTCGCTCGTCCGCGCTTCGTCCTGCACCGCCATCGGCCACCTCGAGGCCCGGCTATAACATGGACGAAGCGAGCAGGGACGGTCTCGTCCCGCTCCACGCCCGACCGATGATAGCCTGCGCGCGTGCTCGACGAGATCAAGGGAATCATCCACTCCTGGCACCTGCGCGCGAACGGCTACGTCGCGCTCACGCGCCGCTATCCGCTGATGCGGCTCTACGCGGAGCGGCTCGTCGACCTCTTGCCCGCGGGCTTCGAGGGGATGGCGATCGACGTCGGCGGCGGTCACGGCGTGTCGGCGACGGCGCTGCTCGAGCGCTTCCCGGGCGCCCGCGTCACCGTGTTCGAGCCGGCCGCCGCGATGCGCGAGCTCGCGCGCGACGAGCTCGCGCGGTTCGGCGCGCGCATGGAGATCCGGGAGGGCGCCGCCCACGAGATCCCTGCGCGGGAATACGACGCAGCCATCTCCAACGCCGTCATGCACGTGCTCGACGAGCGTGAGGTGCTGCCCGTCATCGGCGCCGCGCTGAAGCCGGGGGCGCGCTTCGCGTTCAACCTCTGGGGTCACTCGTGGGCGCCCGTCGGCGACGAGTCGAACCCGTCGGCGATTTGGGAGCCCGCCCTCGAGCAGGCCCTCCTCGACCTCAAGATCGGAAAGCGGCCGCCGAAGCCCGAGAGGTCGAAGCCCGTCGGGCCGCGCCTGCGCGACCCCGACGGAATGGCCGCGGCCGCCCGCGCTGGCGGGATGGAGGTCGTCTCGACCACCGTCGACGTCGACCCGGTCCCGGCCGCGTTTTTCCTGGATTTCATGGCCATGACGCCGCGCTTCATGCCGAAGCTCGTGGGCCCGCCGCGAAATACCGTGCTGAACCGCGCGCGGGAGATCGCCGCGACGACCGTCGACGTGCCGTCCGTGCGCTTCCTGCTCGAGAAGCGCTGACGCCGCCCGGCCCGGCGGCGCGTGTTGCAGTCGCCGCGCGCCCGGGCGACAATCGAGCCGTGCACGACGACGAGGACGCTGGGCCTACCCTCGTCATGGAGAGCGTGACGGCATCGGAGTCGCCGCCGCATCCGAGCGTGCCCGCGGGCTCGCCGGGGTACGTGCTCGTCGTCGAGCACGGCCCGGGCGCGATGGTCGCGCGCACGCTGCTGCAGGCCGGCTACGCCGTCCAGACCGCCGACGACGGCGTGACCGCGATGCACTGGCTCGCGACCGTGCGCTTCGACGCGGTGGTGACCGACATCTCCACGCCCGGGGTCGACGGCCTCGAGCTCCTGCGCTTCGCGAAGCACGTCGACGAGGAGCTGCCCGTCGTGCTGATGACCGGCGCGCCCGATCTCGACACGGCCGCGCGCGCGATCGAGCTCGGCGCGTCGCAGTACCTCTTGAAGCCGGTCGCCGCCGATCGCCTGTATCAGGCGCTCGCCAAGGCGGTGACCGCGCGCCGCGCGAGCCGCATGCGCAGCGACGCGCTCGACTCGCTCGAGGATTTTCCGACCATCGTCACCGACGCGGACGGCCCCCTCCGCGATCGCTTCTCGATGGCGATGTCGAAGATCTGGATGGCGTACCAGCCCATCCTCCGGCGCGACGGTGCGCTCTTCGCGTACGAGGCGCTCATGCGCAGCGACGACGAGGAGATCCGCTCGCCCGGCGACCTGCTCGACGCGGCCGAGCGCCTCAGCCTCGTCATCGAGCTCGGGCGCATCGTGCGCGAGCGCGCGACGGGGCTCGTCCACCGGTCGACGGCGAACTTCTCGCTGTTCGTGAACCTGCACTCGCTCGACCTGATGGACGAGCTGCTCACGTCGCCGGCCGCGCCGCTGTCGGCGATCGCGCCGCGCGTCGTGCTCGAGATCACCGAGCGCGCGGCGCTGCACGACCTCGGCGAGGTGAAGGCGAAGATGACCGACCTCCGCGCGATGGGCTACCGCATCGCGCTCGACGATCTCGGCGCCGGCTACGCGGGGCTCACGAGCTTCGCCGAGCTCGAGCCCGAGATCGTGAAGCTCGACATGGGACTCGTGCGCGACATCGACAAGACGCCCGTGAAGCGCAAGCTCGTCGCCTCGGTGATGCAGCTCTCGCGCGACCTCGGCATCATGGTCGTCGGCGAAGGCGTCGAGACCGAGGGCGAGCGCGACGTGCTCGTCGACCTCGGCTGCGATCTGCTCCAGGGCTACTTGTTCGGCAAGCCCCAGCGCATCTAGCGGCGCGCGGAGCATGACGCGCGTCAGGCGCGCGCCGAGGGGAGATGCAGGGCGACGCGCTCCGGGCGCGTGGTAGCTCTTCGCTCATGCGCGCGCTCCCGTCGTCCCGCACGGTCGCCGTCGTCGCGCTGGCGCTCGCCGGGTGCACCGAGGCCGCGGTGATGCAGACGCCGCCCGAGGAGGCCGCGACGCCCGTCGCGCCCGTCGCGCCTGCGCCCGCTGCGCCGACGATCGCGTCGCTCCCCGCGTGGCATCAGAACGACGCGAACCCGCAGAACAAGGCCGGAGACTTTCGCTGGGAGAAGCTCGACCCGCGCTTCGTGGCGTCGGTGGCCGCGTACTCGACCGAGCTCCACGCGCTGCTCGCGACGAGCGTCGACCGCGCGCCGGTGGCGCGGTGCCTGCGCGATCTCGCCGACGCGATCGAGCGCGTGCCGAGGCCGGGCTCGGTCGACACGAAGGCGGCGGCGGCGCGCGTCCGCGTCGAGGCGGATCGCTTCGCCTCCGCCGACGCGGCGTACCCGGGCACGCCGTCGGCGCAGAAGGAGGCGCTCGACGCCGCGCTCAGGGCGGCCGCCGGCGCGTTCGTCGAGCTCTCGCGAACGACGTACGTCGTCGCGCCGGTCGCGTCGGCGTCGCGCGAGCTCGAGGCTTCGATCGACGCGATCACGCCGTTGGGCGCGCTCGCGAGCCACCAGACGCAGATCTACAAGGCGCTCGAGCACGCCGAGGTCGCGCTCAAGGCCATCCAGGTCGAGGCGGCGGAGCGCGCGAAGCGCTGACGCGTCGAGGCGGGGCGATGTTAGGCTCCGCACATGGGGAGCGACAGCCCGCCCGTGTCCGACGGCGGCCTCGTGAGTCGGCTCGGGCCGCTCGTCCACTTCATCGGTCCCCTGCTGCTCGGCGGCGTCGTCGGTCTCGTGCCCTTGATCCGCGGCGCGCTCGCGCACGCCGACGTCCCGCCGCACCCGCCGGGGACGATCACCGCGCTCGCGGATCCCGCGGCGGCGACGTCCTCGGCGCCCGCCGTTGCTCCTGCCAGCCCGACCGTCGCCGCTGCCCCCGCAGCGGCGCCGACGATCGCGCTCGAGGGCGCGGACGCGAGCGGCGTGTGGCGCGCGGACGCGAACGACGGGCGCCTCGACGAGCTCCTTCGCTTCTCGGTTCGCGGCGGGGCGCAGGTCCTCGCGCACGTCGAGATCGACGACGCGCGAGCGGCGTTCGCGTCGATCGACGCCGCGCCGCTCTCGCTCGCGCAGGCGAACTACGCGGTGGCGTCGTCGGTCGACGTCACGCTCACGCCGGGCGAGACGTTCGTCGTCCCCCTCACCGGCGAGCTCACGCGGCCCGCCTCGTACGTCGCCGAGCTCACCGTGTCGTCGGATGACGCGGCGTCGCGCTTTCAGCAGGTCTTCCGCCTTCAGATCCACGCGACCGCTCCGCCGCTCGGGCTGCGCACGACCGACGTCGCCCCGGAGCCGCGCACCGTCTGGCCGTTCTGCGAGGCCGTGGTCGGCCAGTGCATCGGCCTCGACACGCCGCCGCCAGCGACCGGCGCGCGCGTCGCCGTCGCGGCGCCGGCGTCGCCCACGGCGGGATCGCACCGGTTTCCGGACCCGTCGATCACGCTCGAGACGGCGGACTGCCCCCCGGGCACGGCGTGGCTCCAGTTTCCCGCGCTCGGCGCCGGACGCTACGAGGGCACGCTCGACGTGCAAGGCGAGAAGCTCGGGGCGGTGGTCATCGTGCGTCATCATTGGCTCATGGCCGTGCTCGCGGTGCTCTTCGGCGCCGCGGCGGTCACGTTCGGCGTGGGCCTCGCG